>NZ_JBFUKO010000023.1:0-24302 GCF_056400805.1 Aminobacter sp. P4_H6_2 | reverse complement strand
GGCAAGGTTCTGCTTCCAGGTGGCGAAGTCGTCGCCACATTCCGAGGCGACCGCAGGCGCGCCCTGGGGAACGGCAGCGGTATCCTGGGCGATCGCAGGCGCGGCCGCTGTGGTCAGAAGTACGGCGACCAGCGCCTTGCTCAGCAGTTTCATGGGCAGTTCTCCTGCGTGGCCCGTCACGTCAAGGCTTTCGCGCAACGTCGAAAGCAGCCGGACGGCCAGCTTAATGTCTTGCCGCGCCTTCTACAGAAACGGGGCGAGGGCCGCACCCCCTCTTCTTGTCGCATCTGCCATGCGAAATGCGCAGCCCGGTAGTGCAGTCCAGGCTATTTTGTGTTGGCGGCGAGCCACTTCTTCCAGTGCTGCTCGGTGCCGTTGAACACGTTGATGTCGGCGTCGCCCTTGATGCCCGGCACGACACCGGTGCCGGTGTATTGCCAGAAGGTGAAGGGGTGGCTGCCGTATCTCGTGGTCGGGTGACCGGCGACCGAACGCAGCCAATAATGATAGCTTGGGAACGTCGACAGGTTGTTGTCTTCGAAGAAGTCGATCGACGTGTAGATGATAGGCTTTTTGCCGTAATGCTTTTCGACGATGTCGAGGAAGATCTTCATCTCGCTGCGCACGGTGGCGGGAGGCGGACGCAGCTTGCAGGTCGGCGACTGTGGGTTCCATTCCATGTCGAGGATGGGTGGCATCGAAGAGCCCTCCCTTGGCACATTGTTGATGTACCAGCTTGCCTGCTCGGCTGCCGGACGGCAGAAATAGTAGAAGTGGTACGCGCCGCGCGGCACGCCGGCCGCCTTGGTCCCGCGCCAGTGCTCTCCGAAATAGTCGTCGACGCGGTCGCCGCCTTCGGTCGCCTTGATGAAGGCGAAGGAGATGCCGCTGCCCTTGGCCTTGGCCCAGTCGATCGAGGTCTGGTACTTCGACACGTCGGTGCCGTGGATCGCGTAGGTCCAGGGCGCGCCGCTCTCCCACTGATGCGGATCGCTGTCGCTGAAGCGTGGGTTCTTGACCGACACGCTGGCAATGGTTGTCGATTTGCCGGTGGGGGCAAGGGACAGGGTGTCTACGGTCGAGCAGGCGCCGAGGAAGGCGAGCAGCACAAGAGCCGAAACGCGGCGCATTACTTCTCCTTGGACCAGCACAGCCGGTCAGAGCTTGTCGTTATGGGGTTGGCCATGTGGCCAGCTTCTACTTCGATGGATCAGCGGTTTCCCCTAGACACCGCCTATCCCCTCCTGTGATCGTCGCCGATCATGGTTGATAAACCGTTGATCGTGCTCGACAGCCTGAAAGATTTGCGTGAGGAATGACGGCAATTCCATGGCGGAAGCATGATGCCGGGGGCGGGGACGCAATGCGCGTAGCGGGCAGAATCCTCAAATGGCTGGTCGGTCTGGCCGTCCTGGCGGTCGCCGGTCTTTCGGCCTGGCTCTACTTTGCACCGCCTGATTTGATCCGTGTCGGCTCCGGCTATGCCGCCAAGATCGTTTGTTCCAACGCCTTTGTTGCCGGCCGCGACGCCAATCAGGTGCTTGCCGACGATGTCCAGGCGCCAGGGCATCCGTTGCTCAAACTGATGTCGGTCCATGTCGACCAGAGTGCCGGCACCGTGCGTGCCGGGTTGTTTGGCGTATTTGGCAAAGGCCTCGCGGTTGTTCATGACGGGGTGGGCTGCGCCAACGTGCCGGATGGCGATCTGAACGCCGCAGGACTTGGGGCCGTGCCGGCGGCACCTGCCGCCAATGGCGATGCTCTATGGCCGGAAGGCGAGCGGGTCGAGGCGTCGCAGCATCCTGCGATCAACACGATCCTCGACGATGCGGCGCTGGCAGGGCCAGGCATGCGTGCCATCGTCGTCGTCCAGAACGGCAGGATTGTCGGCGAGCGCTATGGAGAGGGGTTCAGCGCGGCGACCCCACTGCTCGGCTGGTCGATGACCAAGACGGTGACGGCCGCTATCATCGGAACGCTGGTCGGCGAGGGCAAGATGTCGGTCGATGAGACCGCGCTGTTCGAGCCCTGGAAGGGCGACGGGCGGGCTGCGATCAGCCTTGCCGACCTGATGGCGATGTCGAGCGGACTCGAATTCAACGAGGACTATGGCGACGTCACCGATGTGACCCGTATGCTCTATCTCGAGCCTGACATGGCAAGCTTTGCCGAGGCTAAGCCTTTGGCCCATGAGGTCGGCAAGGTTTTCTCCTATTCCAGCGGCACGACGATTTTGTTGTCACGGCTGTGGCAGGATGCGGTGGGCGACCCTGCCAAGGCGCTGGCCTGGCCGCGCGAAAAGCTGTTTGGCCCGCTCGGCATGACCAGTGCGGTGCTGGAGGCTGACGCGCGCGGCACTTTTGCAGGTTCGTCCTATCTCTATGCCACCGCGCATGACTGGGCGCGCTTTGGCCAGTTCTTGCTGCAGGACGGTGTGTGGAATGGGGCACGCATCCTGCCGGAGGGCTATGTCGGGTGGATGCGCGAAAAGGCGCCGGCGTCGAACGGGAGATACGGCCGTGGCCAGCTCTGGCTGCGCGGGCCCGAGGGCGGCACGCCGCCGGGTGGCAATCCCGATGCCAGCTTCGATCTGCCGGCAGACGCGTTCTGGATGCAGGGCCATGACGGGCAGACGGTGGCGATCGTTCCTTCGGCCAATATGGTGGTCGTCAGGCTCGGTCTGACGCCATCGAAGCTGCACTACAAGCCCCAGGCCATGCTGGCGGCGCTGGTTGCGGCGCTCAGATAGGCTTTTGTCCTCCGACCACGATAAGCAAGGCATAACCGCGATAAAGCGCGGTGAAGCGGAAGCCTTGTCCTGCCGCTTGGGCCTGGCTGGCGATTTCGCTGRCAAGGGTTTTGCGCGGAGTGACATGGAAACGCGCCAGCCAACCTTTGAGTAGGCTTCGGAACCAGCCGGGCAGGCGCTCCTGCTGGCCGAAATCGACGATGTGGACGGAGCCGTTGGATGCTGCCAATGCGGCCGAAACCGAGCGTTCCCAGCCCGGGATCATCGACAGCGCATAGGAGATGAAGACACGGTCGAAGCCGGTTTTACCGAATAGGGCTTCAGTATCGAACGCGGTCGCATCGGCCTGTGCCACGGTGATGCGGTCGGACAAACCCGCCTTGGCGATCGAAGCCCTGGCCGTCGCCAGCATCTCGGCGGAGATGTCGAGGCCGTAAAAGTGCGTGTCGGGAAAGCGGCGGGCAGCGAGGATCAAATTGCGCCCGGTGCCGCAGCCAAGCTCCAGCACGGTTCCGCCGGCTGGCGGATCGAGTTCCGCGATCATGCGGTCGCGGCCGAGCAGATAATATTTGCGCGTCAGGTCGTAGATGTGGCGCTGATGCCGGTAAACACCGTCCATCAGCCCGGAATGGCTGGCCAGAAGCTCCGGTGCGCTCATCAGGGCCTCTTCACATAGAGATGGAAGCCGCCATAGATCGCGGAATGGTCGCGGGCGGTGAAATCGCGCGACTGGGCGTCTTCATAGCTCCACTGGTCGAGCAGAGCGGGCGAAAGCCTACCTGGCAAAAGGCTCGGCTCGGCGGCGGTGCGGAAAATGACGCGGGCGCCAGGAGCGGATGTCCGGGTGATTTCGCTCCACAGCGCGTTGAGCTGGGCGTCGCTCATCCAGTCCTGCGCGTCGAGCAGGACGAAGCGGTCTGTCGTTGCGGCGTCCTTGCCGGCGAGGAATTCGGTGAAATTGGCGTGATGGATGCCGACGCGGCCGATATTGCCGCGGATCGTCGCGTAGTTGGCCTGTTCGAGATAGGCGGGCAGGGCGGCTTCGCCTGGAGCGGGATAACGCCGCGCGAAAGCCTGCCAGGCGAAATAGTTGTTTTCGAGCGGGAAATCGCAGGCGAGTTTTTCAAGGCGTGCCTTGAGCACGCCGGCCATGGAGCCATCGCCTGAAGTCAGCAGCGAGTCGTACTGCGCCGGCGGGATGCCCAGGCCGAACAGCGATGATTTGCGCGAGGTGACGAAGCGCAACATGCGGCGTTCGAAGACGGGTGCGATCTTCTCGTCGAAGAAGCGGCGCTGCTCGTTTTGGCTGCCGGTCGCCATGATGGCGGCGGGGTCGACGCCATAGAGTTTGGCCACGCGATGGCCAGCAGCGATGAACAGGCCGAGAAGCCCGGTCTTGTAGAAATTGCCGTCGAAGGTGGCGATGCGGCGCTTGCCGCGCCAATTGCGGCTTTCCCAGTAGTCGCGGCTCGATGGATCGAGATGCGGGGCGATGAAGCGGTCATAGGCGTGCGAGTTGTGCTCGACATTGGTTTCGCCGAAGAACCGAAACAGATCGGCCTGCGACGGCAAATGGCGAACTGCCGCGAGCTTCATCTTGTTGAGTGCGATGTGCGCACCGTTGAGGTCGACGGCATCAACACGGGCAGGCGAGCGGGTGAGGTAGGCGAGGATGTTGCAGCCGCCTGATGCGATGGTGACGACCTTGTGGCCCTCGGCGAGCTGCATCGCCTCCATGTCGACATCTGGGTCTTCCCAGATCTGGGGGTAGACAAGATCGGAAAACAAAAAGGCAAAGAGCCGCTCGGACAGCCCCTGCTTGGAAAGGGCGCGGTTTTGATAGACCGCCTTGCCAACTTTCTTGCCGCGACGAAAGACAAGTTCTCCGGAAACGTCGGTCATGGAAATGCGATTCCCCGCTTCGTTGTTGGCGCAGTGGGTAGCGCACCGGCGTGACAGCGCGGTGACGCGGCGATGACGGCGACGCGACATGGTGGGCCGTCGGCTATGTGACAACCGGACACCGAACGTTATGAAACCGGTCGGCTTGCCGCGCATTTTCCCTCCGACAGCCCGCTTGCGGGTCGTTTTGGAAAGGAAATTGTTATGAAAAAGCTCATTCTCGCGTCTGTTTCTGCCATCGCTCTATTTGGCATTGCCGCCTGCAGCGACAGCAACACCGACAGCACCACCACCGAGAGCGTGAAGCCGCCTGTTACCGAGCAGCCGGCGCCAGCCACCCCGGCGCCCGCAACGCCTCAGGCCGCGCCGCCGGCAACCGACAATTCGACGACCCAAGGCATTACGCCGACGCCTGAAACAGGCACGGGCGGCGACATGCAGAACCACGATGCGATGCAGCCGAAGCCGGCAGAGCCGGCGGCGCCCGCGCAGTAGGTTAGCGGGAGGAGGAAAGGCCGGGGCTCAGTCTCCGGCCTTTTTCTTTGGGTCAGCGCGCGACGCGGGCACGTCGGCCCAATGCGACGATGGCGATGACGGCGAGCGCGAAAAACACGGTTTCGCCGCTGACATGCTCCTTCAGCAGGAAGGCCGAGATGGCGAGCGTGACGAAGGATTGCAGCAGCTGAACCTGGCTGACGCGGGCAATGCCGCCCATTCCAAGCCCGACATTCCAGGCAAAGAAGCCAAGGAACATCGAGCCGAAGCTCAGATACAGGAACGAGAAAGTCGCGGCGCCCGAGGCACTTGCGAATTCCGGATGCCAGCTCAAGATCGCTCCAGGGATCGAGATCGGCGCGGTGAGGATCAGGGACCAGCAGATGACCTCCCAGCCGGGCATGTGGCGCGACAGCTTGCCTGACACGACATAACCCAGGCTTGCGGAAAGCGCCGCGAGGAACAAGAACATGTCGCCGGTTGTCAGGCTCATACCATTGTCGCGCATGGCAAAGGCCACAACCAGGGCAGCGCCTGCGACACCGCAGATCCAGAAGAATACCGAGGGCCGCTCACCACCGATCAGTGCAGCGAAGATGCTGGTCACCAGAGGTAGCACGCCGAGCACGACGCCGCCATGCGAGGCCGRCACAGTCTGCATGGCGATGGAGGAGAAGATCGGAAAGCCGAACACCAGAAGCAGGCCGGCGAGGAACAATGCCGGCGCATCGCCCCTGGGAAGGCGCTTGCGCAGGATCACAAGCAGCAGTGCGGCGGCAAGCGAGGCGACCGCGGCGCGGCCATTCGTTACGAACCACGGCGAAAATGTCGTCAGCGCAACGCGAGTCGCCGGCAAGGTGCCGCCGAAGATGACAACGCCGAGCGTGCCAAGGGCAAGGCCGATGGTTTCGCGGGAAAGCGTCTTTGCCGGGTGGGTGGTGTTGCGCGCGTCCATGGCGCAATT
Source organism: Aminobacter sp. P4_H6_2 (assembly GCF_056400805.1). Lineage (NCBI taxonomy): Bacteria > Pseudomonadati > Pseudomonadota > Alphaproteobacteria > Hyphomicrobiales > Phyllobacteriaceae > Aminobacter > Aminobacter sp. P4_H6_2. Next base: position 18,192 of record NZ_JBFUKO010000023.1, on the reverse strand, counting down.
CGATAGCGGGACTTTGCTTTTTCGTCGTGCACTTTCCTTTGGTCCAGTTTTTTGGTCCAGATGCACGTGTTGCCGACAAAGTTACCCTTATGCGCAAAGTCATCTCGCATTTGCGAATGTTTCATCCTAAGAAGCGGCCATGTCGATTTGGGACCGTCTCGGCGACTTCATCGCGCGTATCTCGGCTTCGGCGGCAAACGGCGTCGCCGATGTCGTGGAGGCTGTCCGCACCATCTTTTCAGGCGATGCCGAGCTGCGCCGCCGCGTTGCCTTTTCGGTGGCGATGATCGCGCTGTCGGCCAAGATGGCCAAAGCCGACGGCGTGGTGTCCCAGGACGAGGTTCGCGCCTTCTACGAGATTTTTGCCGTTCCGCCCGAGCACGCGCGGGATGTAGCGCGTCTCTATGATATCGCCCAGAAGGATGYCGCCGGCTTCGAGTTCTATGCCGAGCGCATGGCGCGGCTGTGCGGCTCGGGGCACACGAACTGCGGCATGCTCGAGGATATTCTCGACGGTTTGTTCCATATCGCCAAGGCGGATGGAATGCTGCACCAGCGCGAGAGCACCTTCCTGCACCGCGTGTCCGAGATATTCCGCATCGAAGAAGCGCACTACCAGACGATCCTGGCGCGCCACCTCGACCTTGGCGAGGCTGACCCCTATCGCGTGCTCGGCATCGAGCGCGGCAGGTCGTTTGAAGATGTGCGCAAGCACTATCGCAAGCTTGTCGCCAGCAACCATCCCGATAAGCTGATTGCGCGTGGCTTGCCGGAGGAGTTCATCAGGATCGCCACGACGCGCATAGCTGCGATCAACGCGGCCTACGAAATGATCGAAAGGGGATTGCGGCACGCATGAGCGGTTTTCAGCCCGACCACCCGCATGCCGAGGTACGGCTTTCGCCTAATTTCGGGCAGCGGAAAGACGGGATGACACCTGACATGATCGTGCTGCACTACACCGGCATGGCAACAGGCGAGGGCGCCGAAGCCTGGCTGTGCAACCCGGTGAGCGAGGTATCATCGCACTATCTGGTGCATGAGGATGGTCGCATCGTGCAGATGGTGCGCGAAGGCGACCGCGCCTGGCATGCCGGCAAGAGCTCCTGGCGCGGCCAGTCCGACATAAACTCCTGTTCGGTCGGCATCGAGATCGTCAATCCGGGCCACGCGCTTGGTTATCGCTCCTTTCCCATGCGCCAGATGGAAGCCGTGATTGCGCTCTGTCTCGGCATCATCGAGCGCCATGATGTGTCGCCCGAACGTGTTCTGGCGCACTCGGATGTCGCCTTGGGACGCAAAGTTGACCCAGGCGAGAGGTTTTCCTGGAAGATGCTGCATGAAGCCGGCGTAGGTCATTGGGTCGCACCGACGCCGCGTAATGGGCACACGATATTGCAACCGGGCGATACCGGTTCCGCCGTGGAGGAGCTGCAGTCGATGCTGGCGCTCTATGGCTACGGCGTCGAGATCACAGGCCGTTTCGATGCCCAAACAGCGGTAACTATCCAAGCTTTTCAACGACATTTCCGCACAAGCTGCGTCAATGGCATGGCGGATGCCTCGACATTTTCGACCTTGCGCCGACTGCTTTCATCGCTTCAGGGAAGTCTTGACTAGCTCAGGTAGCTGATTCGCCAAGATTACAACTTGTCACGCTTTGTGACTTGGCTGGTCATTTTTCGCTCCAGTTCCCCCCGCAAATGCATCTTTGTGCAAGGCGCCGGATAAATCCTGCCAATGCCCCGAAGAGGGCCCCCGGCGTCAGGAAGGGATGCTGCGCGTTGTTTTCGCGCGGCCTATTCGAGAACAAGGATAATATGAAGAATCTGACCGTTGTTGCGGTGGCATTAGCCGCCGGCCTAACTTCTTTTGCCGCTCACGCCCAAGAGGGTGCTGTGATGGCCTCCAAGGCGATCATCGAAGCCACCACAAAAGCCAAAATGAACAAGGCTGCCGATGATTGCCCCTATCTCTTCTGCAGCAGCTCCAAGAAAGAAGCTGCCGTCGACGACTTCAAGACCGCATCGATCGGCGCCAAGGGTGCCAAGACCGTGAAGGACCAGGCGGAGAAAGCTGCCAAGGCCACCAAGACAAGTGCGCCTTACGGTGATATCGTCGCGCGCTATGCCTCGTCCTATGGCGTTCCAGTCTCGCTTGCCCATGCTGTGATCAGCGTCGAAAGCAATTATCGTCCGAACACGACTGGCCGGGCTGGCGAAATTGGCCTGATGCAGATCAAGCCGGCGACCGCACGCATGATGGGCTATTCCGGTTCGGCAAAAGGTCTCTTCAACCCCGAGACCAACATCAAGTTCGGCATGAAGTACCTCGCCAAGGCCCATGAGCTTAGCGGTGGCACGACCTGCGGCACGATCCTCAAATACAATGCCGGTCATGGCGCCAAGCGCATGAACCCGACATCTGCCGCCTATTGCAAGAAAGTGCAGGCTCGTATCGGTCGTTAACGCACGCGACAGAATGGTTCCCAGGGAGGCGAATGTTTTCGTTTGCCTTTTGCCTTGCGAACCATTCTATACGCCTTGCCAGCTGGCCGGGCGGCCGCACCTGCAATTGCCGAAAGGTGGTGGGTGAGGAAAGTCCGGGCTCCATGGATACACGGTGCCGGTTAATGGCCGGCGGGGGCGACCCCAGGGAAAGTGCCACAGAAAGCAAACCGCCGCGGTTTCCGCGGTAAGGGTGAAAGGGTGGGGTAAGAGCCCACCGCGCGACTGGCAACAGGAGCGGCACGGTAAACCCCACCGGGAGCAAAACCGAATAGGGGTGGTATGAGGGGCAACCCTCAGGGCTGTTTCCGGCTCACCGCCCGGGTAGGTTGCGTGAGGCGCATGGCAACATGCGTCCAAGATGAATGGTCGCCACGTTCCCGCACCGCAAGGCGCGGGGGCCATACAGAACCCGGCTTATAGGCCAGCTGGCGCTGCCTTTTGCCCATGTCTTCAGTGTCTTGCGGCGATCTTTGCGCGTCTTGATTCAAGGCGCGGGGATTACGCGGCAATAGACGCGCTTGCTGCATTCTTGAAGATGGTACGATTTGATCGTACCATCTTGCAAACAAGAGCCGCAGCCATGGGCCATGTCGACAAACGCAGCATCACGCTTTCGCCCGAACTCGCCGCCGCCGTCGATGGTGCGGTCGATGCGGGTGAATATGCCTCCGCAAGCGAAGTGATCCGCGACGCATTGCGGCTGTGGAAAGAGCGCCGCGACCTTTTTGGCTACACCGTCGAGGAATTACGCGCGCTGATTCAGGAAGGCATCGACAGCGGACCTGGTGAGGATGGTGCCAGTTTCATGGCGCGCCTTACAGCCAAGTATGAGGATCTCGAAAAACGTGAAGGCGGCCGATGAGCTATCGGCTGACGCCTCAGGCCATGGCCGATGTAGAGGCGATCGGCGACCATATCAGCATAGCCCATCCGCAGCACTTCGCCTCATACGACGCCTCGCAGACCGGTGGGAACTGCTCGCGACCCAGCCCTATTCAGGTGCCTCGCGTGAAGACGTGTCGTCAGGCGTGCGGCATGTAGTTGAGGGCGAATACATCACCTTCTACCGACTCATCGACAGGGAGGTGGTCATCCTCCGGGTCCTRCACGGCCGGCGCAACATCACAGGCGACGACGTCGCTTCGTAGGCGTTCAAGCGACGATCCTGTCCAGCGACGCCTTGATCGCCTGCCACAGTTCCTCAACCGGTTCGCAGCCGACTGAAAGCCTGACAAAACCTGGCGGCACGGCATCGCCGCGGCGCGTGCGCCGCTCGGCAACGGTGTGGACGCCGCCAAACGATGTCGCTGCATGCACCAGTTCGCAGCCGTTGATGAAATCCTCCGCCTTGTCTTCCGAAGCCACCACGAAGCTGATGAGAAAGCCGAAGCGTTCCATCTGGGCACGCGCCAGATTGTGCGACGGATCGCCCTCCAGGCCGGGGAAACGGATCGAGCGGACCGCCGGGTGAGCCTTCAGGCGCGGGGCGATGATCTCGGCCGAGGAGCACATGCGGTCGAAGCGCAGTTCTAGCGTTTCGAGGCCGCGATGGACAAGCCAGGCCTCGAATGGGCCGGGTATGCCACCTGCTGTCTGGCGCCAGTCGGCGACCGCGGTGATGATTTCGGCGTTGCGGCTGGCGACGTGGCCGAAGAGCACGTCTGAGTGACCATTGGGTGCCTTGGTGTCGGCGGCAACGACGATGTCGGCGCCGAGATCGAGCGGGCGCTGGCCAAAGGGCGTCATGGTGGTGTTGTCGACGACAAGCAGGCCGCCGGCCTTGTGCACGGCCTCGGCAACGGCGGCGATGTCGCAGATGTCGAGCGTCGGGTTGGATGGGCTTTCGACAAAGACGAGGCGATAGCCGTCGAAACCGCCGTCGAGAAGCGATGAAGTCGGCCTGACGTCGCAGGTCACTCCAAAGGCACCGAGGAAGCGGTCCGCCAGGATCCTGGTGGTGTGGTAGCCGTCGGACGGCAGAAGAATGCGCTCGCCTGATTTGAGCAGGGCGAAAAACACCGCCGAGATCGCGCCCATGCCCGACGGAAACGCCATGCATGGCGCGTCTTCCAGATGCCCCAGCATCTCTTCCACCGCATCCCATGTCGGATTGGAGAAGCGGCCGTACTGGTTAAAGCCCGTGGCATCGCCCGGTGCATGAAAAATCGCCGCCATCGTCAAGGGCAAGGGGATGGGGTCGCCGACGGAAAGCCTGGCACTGCGCAGGTGGGCGAGCGAGGCGGCGCGGGAGTTGGATGCGTTCGTCATGGTTTCTGGCTTTCCGGGCAGGGACCTTCACGGCGACGCTAAGGCGACTGAAGCACCCGGGCAAGGGTGCTGGGCGCGCTGGGCCAGTTGATAACCCTTCGTTAGCCTTAATGGATCATAAAAAACGGGACGCCGCGAAAGGGCCCAAAAGGCTGGTCGTGGTGTCCGAGTGTACCCTGTTCCCGTTGACGCCCATATCACCCCATGTTATCCCAAATCGGTAACCATGATTTCGTTCCAGTAGAGGGTGAGGCGTTCGCTGATCCGGTAGCCGCGGCGGCTTCGGGTGGCGATGCGTTGTCGATCGACGGAGGCAGTCTGGGATTGCGCCGGGCCATTGGGGCGCGGACGACGATGAGGGGCGCGGCCGCGAAAGTGGCCGGATCAGACGATGGATCGGTTTCTGTCAAATGCGGTCAACAGGATCGATGCGAAGGGACGGGTCTCCGTTCCGGCGCATTTCCGTGCCGTATTGCAGAAGCGCGGCTACACGGAACTCTATGCGCTGAGGGCGCTCGATGTTCCCGCGCTGGATGTCGGCGGTCTCGACCTGCTCGACCGCTACGAACAGCGCATCGCGCAAGAAGATCCGTTCCTGCAGACGGCGGACGATATGTCCTTTTTCATCCATGGCGACAGCACCTTCCTGAAGCTCGATCAGGACGGGCGCATCTCGGTCTCGGATTTCCTGCGCGAGCATACCGGGATCAGCACGGACGTGGCCTTTGTCGGGCGTGGACAGTTTTTTCAGATGTGGGAGCCCGAGCGGCTGCGCGCCCATGGCGCGGAAGTCCGGACGCGGCTCTTGAAGCTTCGGCAGGGGACGAAGCCTGGGGAGCGACCGGAATGATGGCGACTCACGGCGATGACCACGAGGGCGGCCGGGCCCGCCACATCCCGGTTCTCCTCGCCGAGGTCTTGACTGCGCTCAATCCGCAGCCGGGCGACGTGATCGTCGATGGGACGTTCGGCGCTGGCGGCTACACCAAGGCCATCCTGGCAACTGGTGCGTCGGTGGTGGCGATCGACCGCGATCCGGACGCCATTGCTGCCGGGCGCGAACTTGAAGCGCAATCGGGCGGCAAGCTGCGGCTGGTGCAGGCGCCGTTCTCCAGCCTCGACGAACATGTCGAACTGGCAGACGGCGTCGTGCTCGACATTGGCGTATCCTCCATGCAGCTTGACCAGGCCGAGCGGGGCTTCTCGTTCCGTACCGACGGTCCGCTCGACATGCGCATGGCCAAGGCCGGCGCCAGTGCCGCCGATATCGTCAATCGCTTCAAGACGGGCGATCTGGCGCGCATCTTTGGTTTCCTCGGTGAAGAGCGCCATGCCGGGCGCATTGCCCGCATGATCGAAAGCCGCCGCGAAAAGCGTCCGTTCGAACGMACGCTCGATCTGGCCGACGCCATCGAGACCCATATCGGCCGCGCGCCCAAGGACAAGATCCATCCGGCGACGCGGGTGTTCCAGGCGCTGCGCATTTACGTCAACGACGAGCTTGGCGAGCTGGCGCGCGCGCTGTTTGCAGCCGAACGTGCGCTCAAGCCCGGCGGGCGGCTTGTCGTCGTCACCTTCCATTCGCTGGAAGACAGGATCGTCAAGCGTTTCATCACTGACCGGTCGTCCAGCCCGTCGCGCTCGCGCTACATGCCCGAACTCGAAACCATCGTCACGACTTTCGACAAGGCGGGCGGTGCGGTCGGGCCAAGCGACGCCGAGACGGCCATCAACCCGCGTTCGCGCTCGGCCAAGCTGCGGGCGGCCGTGCGCACCGCTGCTGCGCCACGCGGCGAGGACTTTTCCATTTTCGGACTTCCGAAACTTCCCGACGTCAGTCAGTCGGGAGAAAGGTGAGCCAATGTTCCGCACCAGTGACATCGTGCTGATCGCCGTCATGGTTGGCGCCGCGGCATTCACCTACAAGACCAAGGACGAGGCTGAAAACCAGCTCAAGGCCGTCAACAAGATCGAGGCGCAGATCCGCTTCGAGGAAGACACGATCGACCTTTTGAAGGCCGACTGGAGCCTGCTCACCCAGCCTTCGCGCCTGCAAAAACTTTCGCGGGCCTACGAGTCCGAGCTCAAGCTTCAGCCATTGGATGCCCGCCAGATCGTCGGTCTCAACGACCTGCCTGTGCGGCCGCTGTCGATCGAAGACATCACCCGAGAGCGTTTCGGCGGTGTTGCCGAAGCCGCCCAGGACCAGACCGTGACTGGAGGGATTGCCCGATGATCGGCTGGTTCGGCAAAAAACGCGGCAATAGCGAAGGCAAGGACACGTCGATCGTCGTCGACAGCGCGCGCAAGGCGAATGGCGGGCGCACACGCAACCGCGTCGTCATGACCATGGCGGTGTTTTTCGGCATCTATGCGACGATTGCCGGACGCCTCGTCTATCTCGGCATGCTGGACCCTGAAATGTCGGGCGGGCCTGAATCGCGTGTCACCGCCTCGCGTCCCGACATCGTCGACCGCAATGGCGAGGTGCTTGCCACCGACATCAAGACGGCTTCGCTGTTTGCCGAGCCACGTCGCATCGTCGACGCCGACGAGGCGATCGAGAAGCTGTCGACCGTGCTGCCCGATATCGAGGTCGAACAGACCTATCTCAAGCTCAAGAGCGGCACCGGCTTTGTCTGSCTCAAGCGCCAGCTGACCCCCAAGCAGCAGGCCGAGATCATGCAGCTCGGCATTCCGGGCATCGGTTTCCGGACCGAAAAGCGCCGCTTCTACCCCAGCGGCGAGACGACATCGTACATCGTCGGCCTGACCAACATCGACAACAAGGGCATTTCCGGCCTCGAAAAATACATAGACGACCAGGGGCTTGCCGACCTGCAGGCTTCGGGGCTGGCGATCGCCAAGGACCTCAAGCCGGTCAAGCTTTCCATCGACCTGCGCGTCCAGCACATCGTGCGCGACGAGATCCAGTCGGCGATGGAACAGCATAGAGCGCTGGCGGCCGGTGCGGTGGTGATCAACGTCAAGACCGGCGAAATCCTGGCCATGGGCTCGGTGCCCGATTTCGATCCCAATAATCCATTCAACGCTCAAGACAAGGACCGGATGAACCGCATGTCGGCGGGCCTGTTCGAGATGGGCTCGACCATCAAGAGCTTCACCACCGCGATGGCGCTGGATTCGGGCAAGATGTCGCTCAACAGCACCGTCGATGCCAGCCGTCCGATTACCATTGGTCGCCAGACCATCCGTGACTTCCATGGCAAGGGTCGCGTGCTGACGGTCCCGGAAGTGTTCATCTTTTCGTCCAACATCGGGTCGGCCAAAGAGGCTGACGTCGTCGGTATCGAGGGACACCGCGAATTCCTCAAGCGCCTGGGTCTGCTCGACCGCCTGCAGACCGAGCTTCCTGAATCCGCACGTCCCACCGAACCGAAGGTCTGGAAGAAGGTGCACTCGATCACCGCGGCGTTTGGACACGGATTCTCGACAACGCCGCTGCAGACGGCGGCCGGGGCGGTTGCGTTGATGAATGGCGGCCGCTACATGACGCCGACCTTCCTGCCGCGAACCTTGGAAGAGGCAATCGCTGTCTCAAGGCAGGTGGTAAGCGAAAAGACCAGCGAAGACATGCGCTATCTGTACAACCTGAACGCCACGGCGCCAGGCGGTTCCGGCAAGCGCGCTACGGTTCCCGGCTATCGCGTCGGCGGCAAGACCGGTACGGCTGAAAAGGTTGTCAACGGGCGCTATTCGAACGAAAAGAACTTCAACGCCTTCATCGCAGCCTTCCCGATGGACGATCCGCAGTATTTGGTGCTGACCATTATCGACGAGCCGAAAAAGGAAGGCTCGACCCGTTCGGCCACAGCCGGCTTCACCGCAGCGCCGATGGTCGCCAACATTATCCGGCGCTCGGCACCACTGCTTGGCGTCAAGCCAGAATTCGGCCAAGAAGTTGGGGCAACGCTGGCCTCCTATCCTTGATTCTTGCGGCGCGCCGTGGTGGCGCGCCACTTTGTATGTAGCGAACGGAACTCGATGAAACTATTTGACCTTGCCGGTATCCTGCCCGTCGATGGGGTTCTGCCCAGAGATGTCGAGGTGAGCGGGGTTTCTTCGGATTCACGGCAGGTGAGTGCCGGAACCGTCTTCTTTGCCGTTTCGGGCAGCAAGGCCGATGGCGCGGCTTATGCCGGCGACGCGGCCAAGCGCGGCGCGGTGGCTGTCGTGGCCGCCAAAGGTGCCGACCTTGCTTCGGTTGGCGTGCCAGTTATTTCGGTCGACGATCCGCGCCAGGCATTGGCGCTCACAGCGGCCAAGTTCTACGGCCGCCAGCCCGAGACCATGGTTGCCGTCACCGGCACCAGTGGCAAGACTTCGGTCGCAGCCTTCACCCGCCAGATATGGAAGCATGCCGGTTATGCCGCCGCCAGCATCGGCACGACGGGCGTCGTTGCGCCCGGGCGCGACGAATATGGCCAGCTGACGACGCCGGACCCGGTGGCGCTGCACAAGCTTCTTGCCGAACTCGCCGATTCAGGCGTGACCCATGCCWCGATGGAGGCGTCGAGCCACGGCCTCGACCAGCGGCGCCTCGACGGCGTGCGCCTGGCAGCCGGCGGCTTCACCAATCTCGGTCGCGACCACATGGACTACCATCCGACGGTCGAGGATTATCACCGCGCCAAGCTGCGCCTGTTCGACACGCTCCTGCCCAAGGGCGCGCCAGCTGTCATCTTCGCCGACGATCCGTGGTCTGAGCCGACCATCAATGCCGCGCGTGCCGCGGGTCTCAACGTGCTGACGGTCGGCCGTAGCGGCCAGTTCCTCGCCCTCAAGCGGGTCGAGCACGAACGCCACCGGCAGCGCGCCGAAATCGAATGCGGTGGGGTGATCTATGAGATCGACCTGCCATTGGCCGGCGATTTCCAGGTTTCCAACTCGCTCGTCGCAGCCGGCCTAGCGATTGCCACTGGTACCGATACCGCCAAGGCGCTTGCAGCGCTTGAGCATCTCGAAGGTGCGCCCGGCCGTCTCGATCTCGTCGGCACCAAGGCGAACGGCGCGCCGGTCTATGTCGATTATGCCCACAAGCCTGACGCGCTGGAAAACGTGCTGGCAGCCGTCCGGCCGTTCACCACGGGCCGCGTCATTGTCGTGTTTGGCTGTGGTGGCGACCGTGACAGGGGCAAGCGCCCGATCATGGGCGAAATCGCCGCCCGTCTGGCCGATATCACCATCGTCACCGACGACAATCCGCGCTCGGAGTTGCCTGCAACCATCCGCGCGGCGATCATGGGCGCGGCACCGGGTGCTGTCGAGATCAGTGACCGCCGCCAGGCCATCCAGGAAGCCGTCGGCATGCTGCATGCGGGCGACACGCTGATCGTTGCCGGCAAGGGGCACGAAGTGGGGCAGACCATCGGCAGCGAAACGCTGCATTTCTCCGACCATGAGGAAGTCCGCAAGGCGCTTGCCGGAGCAACGGCATGAGCCTTCTGTGGACCTCCGACGCTCTCGTTGAGGCAACAGATGGTCGCCCGCTCGGCCAGATGCCCGAAGGTGTCACTGGAATTTCCATCGACAGCCGCAGCCTGAAGCCCGGCGAAGCGTTTTTCGCCATCAAGGGCGATGCGATGGACGGCCACGACTTCGCCACCGCCGCCATTAAGGCCGGTGCTGGCCTTCTAGTCGTTGCCGAAGGCAAGCTGCCGGCGCTCGGTCGGCTGAGCGCGCCGATGATCGTTGTGCCCGACGTGCTCGCGGCACTTGAAAAGGTGGGCATTGCGGCGCGTGCCCGTTCGCGGGCGCGCATCATCGCCGTCACCGGTTCGGTCGGCAAGACCTCGACCAAGGAAGCGCTGCGCCACGCCTTGTCGTCCGTCGGCAAGGTGCATGCGTCGGCCGCCTCGTTCAACAATCACTGGGGCGTGCCGCTGACGCTGGCGCGCATGCCCGAGGATTGCGAGTACGCCGTCTTCGAGATCGGCATGAACCATCCCGGCGAGATCAGCCCGCTGGTGCGCATGGTGCGCCCGCATATCGCGGTGCTGACGCTGATCGCTGCCGCTCATCTCGGTTTCTTCCGCAGTCTCGACGAGATCGCCAGGGCCAAGGCTGAGATATTCGAAGGCGTCGAACCGGGCGGGGCGGTGCTGCTCAACCGCGACGACGGCCGCTTCAAGCTGCTCGAAAAATTCGCCCGCGCCTCCGGCATCGACAATGTCATGAGCTATGGCGAAAACGCCCGCGCCAACTTCCGCCTGCTCAAATGCACGCTGGAGGCCGATCATTCGATGATCGTCGCGCGCATCGGCGGCCGCGATGTTCCGGCCCGCATCGGCGCACCGGGGCGCCACATCGTCCAGAACGCGCTCGCCGTGCTGGGTGCCGCCCATCTCTGTGGCGCCGACGTTCCGACTGTTGCCACAGCGCTTGCGTCCATGACGGCAGAGAGCGGGCGCGGGCAGCGCCATATCCTGCAGCTTCCGAATGGGCCGGTCACGCTGATCGATGAAAGTTACAACGCCAATCCGGCTTCGATGAAGGCGGCGATCGAACTGCTCGACGCAACACCGATCTATGGTGCCGGCCGACGCATCGCCGTCCTTGGCGACATGCTGGAGCTTGGCAGCCATTCGGCCAAGTTGCATGCAGCGCTTGCCGAGCTTATCGGTTCAACAAGGACCGACATGGTTTTGATGGCCGGGCCGGAAATGAAGGCACTTGCCGATACGCTGCCCGAGGGGTTCAGGGCGGAGTATCGCACCGGTGTCGAAGAGCTGAAATCCGTCCTCTTCAAGACGCTTCAGCCCGGCGACGCCGTCATGATCAAGTCATCAAAGGGCATTGGCTTCAACCGGCTGGTTGACGCGCTCATCAAGACATTCCCGGCGCAGGCCGGCAACACAACACCGACCTGACGGGGTCTCGGGGGACCGATACTTATGCTAACTTTGCTTGTCGACTTCGCGGACAAGGTGTCGTTCTTCAACGTCTTCCGCTACATCACCTTCCGCACCGGCGGCGCGCTGATCACCTCGGCGCTGATCGTGTTCATCTTCGGACCGGCGATCATCAATGCGCTCCGCCTGCGGCAAGGAAAGGGCCAGCCAATCCGCGCCGACGGCCCACAGACCCACTTCAAGAAGGCCGGCACGCCGACCATGGGCGGGTTGATGATCCTGTGCGGTATCATCGGCTCGACGCTGTTGTGGGCGAACATCGCATCCGTCTATGTCTGGGTGGTGCTGTTCGTCACGCTCGGCTTCGGTGCCATCGGTTTTTATGACGACTACCTCAAGGTCACCAAGCAGTCGCATCTCGGTCTTTCCGGCAAGGCGCGTCTCGGCATCGAGTTCGTGATCGCCAGCATCGCTGCCTGGATCATCATGCACAACGGCCAGGCGCCGTTCTCGTCGTCGCTGACCTTCCCCTTCTTCAAGGATTTCCTGCTCAATCTCGGCTGGTTCTTCATCCCCTTCGCCTGCTTCGTCATCGTAGGTGCCGGCAATGCGGTGAACCTGACCGACGGGCTCGACGGCCTTGCCATCGTTCCGATCATGATTGCCGCGGCCTCCTTCGGCGTCATCGCTTACCTCTCGGGTAACGCTGTCTTCGCCGAGTATCTGCAGATCCACTTCGTGCCGGGCACCGGCGAACTCGCCGTCATCCTGGGTGCTGTCATTGGTGCTGGCCTTGGCTTCTTGTGGTTCAACGCGCCACCCGCCGCCATCTTCATGGGCGACACCGGTTCACTCGCGCTCGGCGGCCTGATCGGTACTGTTGCGGTCACCACCAAGCACGAGATCGTCATGGCGATTGTCGGTGGCCTGTTTGTCATGGAAGCACTCTCGGTCATCATCCAGGTCGGCTTCTTCAAGCTGACCGGTCGACGGGTGTTCCTGATGGCGCCGATCCATCACCATTTCGAAAAACTTGGCTGGACCGAGAGCCAGGTGGTTATCCGTTTCTGGATCATTGCTGTTATCCTGGCGCTGATCGGCCTTTCCACCCTCAAGCTGCGCTGAGGTTCCCATGATCCCCGCCACCTCATTTCAGGGAAAGCGAGTAGCTCTCTTCGGCCTCGGCGGCTCGGGGATCGCGACCGCGCGTGCATTGAGCGAGGGCGGGGCCGACGTGCTCGCCTGGGACGACAATCCCGAAAGCGTGGCCAAGGCCGCAGCCGAAGGCATAGCCACAGGCGACCTGCGTGGCGCCGACTGGGCCGGCATCTCGTCCTTTGTGCTTTCGCCCGGCGTTCCGCTGACCCATCCCAAGCCGCACTGGACCGTGGAACTGGCGCGCGGTGCGGGTGTCGAGATCATCGGCGACATCGAGCTTTTTGCCCGAGAGCGGATCGCGACTGCCCCGACAGCACCTTTCATCGCCATCACCGGCACCAACGGCAAGTCGACGACGACGGCACTGACCGCGCACATCCTGCAATCGGCAGGACGCGACACCCAGATGGGCGGCAATATCGGCCGCGCCGTGATGACGCTCGATCCGCCGCAGCCCGACCGCCACTACGTCGTCGAGTGCTCGTCCTATCAGATCGATCTCGCGCCTTCGATCAACCCGACGGCCGGCATCCTGCTCAACCTGACGCCCGATCATCTCGACCGTCACGGCACCATGCAGCACTATGCTTCGATCAAGGAGCGGCTGGTCGCCGGCAGCGATACGGCGATCATCGGCGTCGACGACGTCTATTGCGCTCAGATCGCCGACCGTCTCGAGCGTGTCGGCAAGGAAGTGGTACGCATCTCCAAGCGCCTGCCCTTGACCCAGGGCTATTTCGCCGACGGCAGCGATTTGATGGAAGCGGTGGACGGCCGCTACAGCCGCATCGCCTTCCTCGAAGGCATCGGTTCGCTGCGCGGCCAGCACAATGCGCAGAACGCACTCGCAGCTGTTGCCGCCTGCCTCAAGGTCGGGCTCGATCTTGGCGAGATCCAGGCCGGGCTCGAAAGCTTTCCCGGCCTCGCGCACCGCATGGAGCAGGTTGGCCGCAAGGGCCATGTGCTGTTCGTCAACGATTCCAAGGCTACCAATGCCGATGCGGCAGCACCGGCGCTGTCGAGCTTCCCGCGTATCTACTGGATCGCCGGGGGGCTACCCAAGGAGGGCGGCATCGAGCCGCTACGCAGCCTGTTTCCGCGTATTGCCCGTGCGTACCTGATCGGCGAAGCGGCGCCCGCCTTTTCCGCAACGCTGGGTGAGGCGGTGCCATACGARATTTCTGGCACGCTGGCAGCGGCAGTCGAACATGCGGCTGAAGATGCGGCAAAGGACGATAGCAGCGAGGCAGTGATCCTGTTGTCTCCGGCCTGCGCCAGCTTCGACCAGTTCAAGAACTTCGAAATTCGCGGCGAAGCCTTCAGGCAAGCTGTGAATGCTATTGATGGCGTCAGCGCTATCGGAGGGGCAAGATAATGGCCAGCCGTCTCGACAGAAGTCCTGTTGCCTTGTGGTGGTGGACGGTCGATCGCTGGTTCCTGGCGGCATTCCTGTCGCTGATGGGACTGGGCATCGTGCTTTCGTTTGCCGCAAGCCCCGCCGTTGCCGAGCGCATCGGCCTGGGCAGCTTTCACTTCGCCACGCGCCAGATCATCTTCACGATCCCGGCCTTGGTCGTGATGATCGCGGTGTCGTTCCTCGAAGTCCGCCAGATCAGGCGCCTGGCGCTGGTGATGATGTGCATCATGCTGGTGATGATGGTGGCGGTGCTGTTCATCGGCGTCGAGGTCAAGGGCGCGCGGCGCTGGGTCTCTCTTGCCGGCCTGTCGGTCCAGCCGTCGGAATTCCTCAAGCCGGCCTTTGTGGTCATCTCCGCCTGGCTGCTCGCCGAACATGAGCGGCATCCAGACATCCCCGGCAATTTGTTTGCGATGATCCTGCTTGGCGTGGTCTTAGCGCTGCTGATGGCGCAGCCTGACTTCGGCCAGACCATCCTCGTGCTCGGTACCTGGGGGGTCATGTTCTTCATGGCCGGCATGTCCTGGTTCTGGATCATCACGCTCGGGGCCGTCGGTATGGGTGGTGGCCTGGCAGCCTATACAGTGTTCCCCCACGTGGCCGGCCGTATCGACCGCTTCCTCACTGGCGAGGGCGACACGTTCCAGGTCGACATGGGCCGCGATGCGATCATCAATGGCGGCTGGTTCGGCGTAGGGCCGGGCGAGGGAACGGTCAAACGCGTCATCCCCGACAGCCATGCCGACTTCGTCTTTTCGGTCGCCGGCGAGGAGTTCGGCATCGTGCTCCTTCTGGTCATCATGTCGATCTTTGCGTTCATCGTGCTTCGTGGCCTGCGCATTGCGCTCAAGGAGCATGACGATTTTACGCGCTACGCGGTCGCCGGGCTCGTCGTGGTGTTTGGCTTTCAGTCGATCATCAACATGAGCGTGAACCTGCAGTTGATGCCTGCCAAGGGCATGACCTTGCCGTTCATCTCCTATGGCGGTTCGTCGCTGATCGCGATCGCGATTTCCATGGGCATGGTGCTGGCGCTGACGCGCAAGAAACCCGAAAAGCTCAGGCCCAACAGCTTTGCCGCGATGCGGCGCCACGCAGTGCCGGCCGAATAACATGGCAAAGGGAACTGTCATGCTTGCCGCCGGCGGGACCGGCGGCCATCTCTTTCCGGCTGAGGCACTGGCGCACGAGCTGACAGCGCGCGGCTGGCAGGTGCATCTTGCCACCGACGACCGCGCCGAACGTTTCGCTGGGAAATTTCCGGCGGTGGCCATTCATCCGATTTCATCCTCGACCATTGGCTCGAAGAACCCGGTTTCACTGCTGCGCGCCTTCTGGAGCATCTGGCGCGGCGTGCGGCAGACCTCGCAGGTGATCGCCAAGATCAAGCCTTCGGTCGTCATCGGCTTCGGCGGCTATCCGACGTTGCCGCCGCTTTATGCCGCCACGCGGCGCAACGTGCCTTCAATGGTTCACGAGCAGAACGCGGTGATGGGCCGCGCCAACAAGGCGCTTGCCCAAAGGGTCGATGCGATTGCCGGCGGTTTCCTGCCAGAAAATAGCGGCGCCAACAGCGCCAAGGTCGTCGTCACCGGAAACCCGGTCCGGCCGGCCGTCATCGAAGCGGCGAAGGCACCTTATGTGGCATCGGCCGGGACAGAGGCGTTCAATCTTCTGGTCTTCGGCGGCAGCCAGGGCGCGCAGTTCTTTTCCGATGCGGTTCCAGCTGCGATTGCCTTGCTGCCCGAAGGACAGCGCAAGCGCCTACGTGTCACCCAGCAGGCCCGCGTCGAGGATGCCGACAAGGTCAAGGCCGCCTATGCCAAGCTCGACATCACGGCTGACGTTTCGCCGTTCTTCAACGACATGGCCCAGCGCATGGCCGCCGCCCAGCTGGTGATTTCACGCTCGGGTGCGTCGACCGTCTCCGAGATCGCTGTCATTGGTCGTCCCGCTTTGCTGGTGCCATATCCACACGCGCTCGACCACGACCAGGCGGCGAACGCCGCACGCCTGGCGGCGGCGGGCGGGGGCGAAGTGCATCCGCAAGCAACGCTTTCGCCGGAGCGCATCGCGGAGCTCTTGGGCACTGCGATGGCCGAACCGGCACGGCTCGCAACAATGGCGGCTGCCGCTAAGTCAGTCGGCAAAGCAGACGCCACACGGTTGCTCGCCGACCTCGCAGAGGCTATTGCGTCGAAAATACCCGTTTCGGAATTCAAGAAGGGAGTGCGGCCATGAAGATGCCGCAGACGATCGGCCTCGTGCATTTCATCGGCATTGGCGGCATCGGCATGAGCGGCATCGCAGAGGTGCTGCATAATCTCGGCTACAAGGTGCAGGGCTCTGATCAGGCCGATAGCGCCAATGTGCAGCGCCTGCGCGACAAGGGCATCGAGTGTTTCGTCGGCCATCGCGCCGAGAACCTCGGCGACGCCGAAGTGATCGTCGTTTCGACGGCGATCAAGAAAACCAATCCTGAGCTCATGGCCGCGCGCGAGAAATTGCTGCCGGTCGTGCGCCGCGCCGAGATGCTGGCCGAGCTGATGCGTTTCCGCAATGCGGTCGCCATCGGCGGCACCCATGGCAAGACCACCACCACCTCGATGGTGGCGGCGTTGCTGGACGCCGGTGAACTCGATCCGACCGTCATTAATGGCGGCATCATCAACGCCTATGGCACCAATGCCCGCATGGGCGAGGGCGAGTGGATGGTGGTCGAGGCCGACGAGAGCGACGGCACCTTCCTGAAACTGCCGGCCGATGTCGCCGTCGTCACCAATATCGACCCCGAGCATCTCGACCACTACGGCAGCTTCGACAAGGTGCGCGAGGCGTTCCGCCAGTTTGTCGAGAACGTGCCGTTTTACGGTTTTGGCGTCATGTGCACCGATCACCCCGAAGTGCAGGCGCTGGTCAGCCATATCGAGGACCGCCGCGTCATCACTTATGGCGAAAACGCCCAGGCCGACGTGCGTTTCACCAATCACCGCATGGACGGTGCCGTGTCCGTCTTCGACGTTGTCATCCGCAACCGCAAATCGGCGTCGTCGACAACCATCGAGGGCCTGCGCCTGCCGATGCCCGGCCGCCATAACGTCTCCAACGCCACCGCTGCAATTGCTGTCGCCACCGAACTCGGCGTCTCCGCCGAGGCGGTGAAGCGCGGCCTGTCGTCCTTTGGCGGTGTCAAGCGCCGCTTTACCCATACCGGCACCTGGAACGGCGTCGAAGTGTTTGACGACTACGGTCACCATCCGGTCGAGATCAAGGCTGTGCTGCGCGCGGCGCGCGAGGCCACCAAGGGCCGCGTCATCGCCATCGCCCAACCGCATCGCTTCACGCGCCTGCACGATCTGTTCGACGATTTCTCGGCCTGCTTCAACGATGCCGACACGGTCATGGTGGCGCCTGTCTACACCGCAGGCGAAGATCCCATCGAGGGCGTCAATTCCGAAACGCTGACCGCTCGCATCCGCGCCGGTGGCCATCGCGACGCCCGCTACATCGAAGGGCCCGCTGCTGTCGCGCCGATCGTGCGTGAGCTCGCCAAGCCGGGCGACTTCGTCGTCTATCTCGGCGCCGGCAACATCACCCAATGGGCCTATGCGCTGCCTGGAGAGCTCGCCGGAGGCGGGTCGTGACGGGTGGCGAAGCGCTGATTGCAAAGCTTGGAGATCGACTTTCGGGCCTGCGCGGGCGGCTGACGCCCAGTGCGGAGATGGAAAAGATCACCTGGTTCCGTGCAGGCGGCATTGCCGACGCATTGTTCCAGCCCGCCGACGAGGAAGATCTTGCCGCTTTCCTGAAGGCCGTGCCCGAAGAAATCCCCGTTCTGGTCGTCGGCATCGGCTCCAATCTTCTGGTGCGCGAGGGTGGCATTCCCGGCTTCGTGGTGCGTCTTTCCGCCAAAGGTTTTGGCGAGGCCGAGACGGTTTCCGAAACCGGGATCAGGGCAGGTGATGCC
>NZ_JBFUKO010000022.1:0-24716 GCF_056400805.1 Aminobacter sp. P4_H6_2 | reverse complement strand
CCGGAAGTAGAGCGACGACGCCCGAGGCCATCGAAAATCTTGAAGTTCATTCCCTCCGCCTTGCTGCTGCTGTTTGCAGCAACGTTCTTGTGCGTGTGGCTGCTAGAGCGCCGCCGGCGGCATCTACTGTTTTTCTCGCTTGCGTTCGCGGCTGTCGGGAGTGCGACCGTCGTGCAATTCGCCTTGTGGCCACCTGATATTGGTTACAACACGATCGTTTCCGCGATGCTGTATGCCGCAGGACCGCTGCTGTTGGTCGAAGGCGTGTTGTCGCGTTCACGCAGGTCGATGCCTCTGGTCCTGCACGCGATCTGGTTTGCGGCCATCGTCGGCCTGCTGTGCTATTTCTATTACATCGATAACAATCTCCAGATCCGCGTCTATGCGCTCAATCTCGGTATGGGCTGCATCATCCTGAGCGGTGCTTGGAAGCTGCGCGACCTGGTGCGCGGCAACGTCATCGACCGCGCCATGGTCTGGCTCCTGTTTGGTCTCGGCCTGACCTTCTTTGTGCGCGTGCTGCTCGACGGCAGCACGGTTCCATCTGACAACGTCGAAGCATTTTTTGAATCCGAATTCTGGATCTGGGCGCAGTTTACCATGTCGGTGCTGGGGGTTGGCATGGGACTCGGGTTGCTGGTGGTCGTCTGCGCGGACATCGTGCTGGGGCTCAAGGCGGAGCGCGACAGTGATCCGCTGACCGGTTTGCTCAATCGCCGTGGCCTGCAAAGCAGAGCCCCGCGACTGCCGGCTACAGATCGCGAACAGCTGAGCATCGTCGCCTTCGACATCGACCGGTTCAAGGCGATCAACGACCGTTTTGGCCACGCTGCAGGCGATGTCGTGCTGTCGACCTTTGCCGACATTATCAAGGCGACGCTGCGGGAAGGTGACATTGCGGCGCGCATCGGCGGCGAAGAGTTCGTCATCGTGTTGAAGGACGCGCCAGTGGACGATGCCTTCTTGTTGACGGAAGAATTGCGCCGCGCGATTGCCGACGTGCGCTTCGACGAACTGCCTGACGATTTCGCTGTCACCTGCAGCTTCGGCATCGCCGAATTCCATGCGGGCGAAGGGCTTTGGGACGCCATCGGCCGCGCCGACAAGATCCTCTATGCCGCCAAGCGTGCCGGCCGTAACCGCACTTTTGCCGAAGGGCTGCAGCTGCCGAGCGCCGCCCGATTCGTCAGGTGAGAGACTTGCTCACGTTGTCGAGAATGAAGGCCAGCCGTTGCTCGACGGGGACCTTTGGGACCTCGACGAGGTCATAGCCGCAAGCGGTATATGTCTCGACCATGCTGGCGTGGGTGCGTCGGGCCTCGTCTTCATCCTGCTTGCGCTCGCTGTCTTGAGCGAAGATCTCGGGCCAATGCGGCAGGATGAACACCTTGGGGTTGTAGCGAAATGCCTGGGCAGCCTTTTCTGCATGCGTCGGTACCGGTAGGCCGATAAGTTTGAGATAGCCGATGACATCGGGCACGCCGCGATCGAAAAAGGCGGGGCCGGAAGTCGTCATTGCAATCGTATGCGAGCGCATCTCCCATGACAGCATGAGTTCGGCGAAAAGCGCGCGGTCGTGCCAGGGCAGGGCCGTTCCAGAAATTGCCACCTGACCCCTGATGATGCCGCGCCCGGCCTCGACCGAGGTGGCAAATCCTGCGGCGGCAAGATGTTCGACCAATGTGGACTTGCCCGAGCCAGGGCCGCCGGTCAGCACAAAGAAACGATTGGAATTATGAGGCATGAAAGGTCTCCGGATGAAACGGGACCGGCCATGGGCAAGCCGACCGCGACTGGCTAAGGCCAGACAACGGCAAAGCCAGCGTTAGCCGGCGATGAAAATTTTGGAAGGGGGGAGAAGTGGAGGTTTCTGTTGCCAGGTACCTCCGAACCCCGCCTAGAAGTGCGAACCTCTAGGGCTTAATTTGAAGCTATCGCACAGCTTACGCTGCGAGACGTGCTTCCGCATAGTTGTCGTTTGCAACTACAAGTTTAGCCCGATAACGGTGGTACTATGCCGGGCAAAAGTCCGATCTTTACACCCTCGTCGATCCTATTTCGCCCCCAGCAAAAACCGTCGTTCGACTGCGACGACTTTTGGTGGAGGCGCCGGGTACCGCCCCCGGGTCCGAATGGCTTATTTCATCGGCAGTTTATCGCCATAGTCAGACAAGCTGACGACCCTGATATAAGGAGGCCGGGCGCAAAAGGAAAGGTCGGAACCGCAAGTCGTAGCAGTCATCCGACAGATTTGTGAGACCACGCGAAGACGCAGGGTTGACTCGCGTCGTGCGCGAACCGAAGCTTCGGCCGCTGGGGTGCCTGCATTGCGCTTGAAGCGGTCAAGGCCGGCAATCCCCACGGGAGATGACATCAATTCGTCGACGAGGGGAATTCATATGAGTGACTATCTTGCAGACGTGAAGAAATACGATGCTGGCGCCAAGGAAGAGGTGGTGACCAAGATCGTCAAGCATCTGGGCATTGCGCTCAGGAACCGCGATTCCTCCCTGGTCTCCTGCACGGATCCCAAAGAACTCGACCGGGTCAAAGCCGGCTGGATCGCCAAGAAGCTTGGCGTCGAGGACGAAAAGAAAGCCGATGGCGCGCTGGAAAAGGTCTGCAAGGCGATGTCGGCCGACAACACCAAAAACCGCGTCACCTTTTATTATCTGGTGGCCAAGGAACTCGGAAAGCTTGGCGCGCTGTAAGCTGCGCCCATTGCTATCGATTTTCTGGCGCCGGGCCCCAAGCCCGGCGTTGGTCGTTTAACGCGGTTGGGGATAAAGCGGCTTCGTTGCCTTGGACGGCACCGGTCCGCTATGATCGGGCAACTCCCGAATCGAGCCCGACCGATGCGCCAGTATCTCGACCTTCTCAGCCACGTCCTCGAAAACGGCTCCGACCGTGGCGATCGTACCGGCACGGGCACGCGCTCAGTGTTCGGCCATCAGATGCGTTTCGACCTGGCGAAGGGCTTTCCTGTCGTCACCACCAAGAAGCTGCATCTCAAGTCGATCATCCACGAGCTGTTGTGGTTTCTCGCCGGCGACACCAACATCAAGTACCTCAACGACAATGGCGTGACGATCTGGGACGAGTGGGCCGACGAAAACGGCGACCTCGGCCCGGTCTATGGCAAGCAGTGGCGGTCGTGGCCGACGCGCGATGGCGGCGAGATCGACCAGATCGCGGTTCTCCTGAACCAGATCCGCAAGAACCCGAATTCGCGGCGGCTGATCGTTTCGGCGTGGAATCCCGAGGAGGTGGACGCCATGGCGCTGCCGCCATGCCATTGCCTGTTCCAGTTCTACGTCTCGGACGGCAAGCTGTCGTGCCAGCTCTACCAACGCTCGGCCGACATCTTCCTGGGAGTGCCATTCAACATCGCGTCTTACGCGCTTTTGACGATGATGGTTGCGCAGGTGACGGGGCTGAAGCCCGGCGATTTTGTCCACACGCTGGGCGATGCGCATATCTACCATAATCATTTCGACCAAGCGCGCGAGCAGCTTTCTCGCACGCCCAAGGCGCTGCCGACGATGTGGATCAACCCTGAAGTGAAGGACCTGTTTGCCTTCCGCTTCGAGGATTTCCGGCTGGAGAACTATATCGCCGACGCGACGATCCGCGCCCCGATTGCGGTGTAGGCGCGGCTCTTAGAGGTCGCGCAGCAGTTCCGCCGCCTTGGCCCGGCCGACGTTGCGGGTCATCAGTACGGCAGCGGCGATCGATGCCAGCAAAAGCACCAGCACCAAAGCCAGATAGCTTGCCGGGATAGCCAGGGCTTCCGGTGGCGGGTCGAACACACCAGTCAGCAGCTTGACCAGCATCCAGGCCATGGTGAGGCCTGAGAGCAGGCCGAAGACGAGCCCGCCCACGGCCACCAGCAGGCCTTCGCCCCACAGGAATGCCGCGAGCTGGTGCGGTTTTGCCCCGATAGCCGTAAGGATCGCGAAACTGCGACGCCGGTCGAGGAAGCCCAGCCCGAGCATCAGGCCGGCAGCCGCGACCGCCATACCGAGCGCAAAAGCGAGCTCGATCGCGGTGAGGCCCGACAGATCGAGAGCCGTCAGGCCGGAGCCGATGATGTGGGCGGCTGAACCGACATCCTTGACTTGCAAAGCCGGATCGTTTGCCAGCGCCGCAGAGGCGGCGTGGGCGAGGGCCGCCGGATCGCCTTTTGCCCGCATCAGCACATAGTCGCTGGCGTCCGCGCCGGTCGTCTTGGCGATGTAGGCGGCATTCGCGACGAGGAATGAGTCCTTCGGTGCGCGGTCGGGAACTCGCGCGTCACACCGATGAATGTGAACGGAACCGGATGATACTGGTGGTCGGCAATGTTCATCAGTCTCAGATTGATGGTGTCGCCGACGGAGAGCTGGAAATCCTGCACGGTTTCTTGCGACACAAGCACGCCGTTCGGCGTTTCGGCAAGGGTGGCCAGCACATTGGCAGCCTTGCCGCCGGCGAAATAGGCGTCAGGGAAATCGGTCGCGTCATCGATCGCCACCGGGTCGATGCCGTAGAGATCCTGCAGGTCGGCACCGACATAGGCGAAGCGGTGCTGCATCGGCGCTGCTGCCACCACATCGGGCAGGGCGGCGAGCTGTGTCAGCCTGGCACCGGCCGGATGGGTGGCGGTGCCGAAGACGGTGACATCGGAGCCATTTGTCAGTTCGGCGTCGACCGGGCCTGGGCGTTGTAGGTGGTGTTGAAGACCGCCGTCGACACCGCAAAGGAGACGGCGAGCGCGGTCATCGCGATGCCATGGGTGATCCGCCGAGACTGATGCGACAGAGCTGCCGCAACGACCGTCGACAGCCTGCCCGCCACCGGCCGGATCAGAAGTTTCAGCAACGTGCCATTGCCGCCTATGATCCGCGCCGAGATGCGGATCGCCAGCAGCGCCGAGCCGATCCAGAACAAAGCGGGGGCGATGAAGGCGTTGTAGTCGACCGACGTGGCGGCGACGCCCTCGGGCGCCAGTACGACCTGGTAGCCTGATCTGGCTGACTGCCAGAAAAACAGCAGCGCGCCCAAAAGCAGGACGACATCGAGCCAATGGCGTTTCCACAGCGGCGAGCCGGCGCGGCCGACGGTGCGCCGCGAGGCGCTGACACTCAGGCCGCGGCTGTCGCGCCAAGCTGGGGTGAGGAAGGCAACGAGTGTGAGCGCGAGGCCGACCGCCACCGACAGCACAAGGGCTGCGACGCCAAGCCGGGCGTCACCGCCGAAGCGCAGCCGCGCGAAAAGCTGCGCCATGACCAGGCCGAGCGTTATGCCGACGGCCGCGACCAGAAGCGCTTCGGCCGAGGTCAGCAACAGGATACGGCGCACGCTTGCGCCACGGACCCTGAGCAGGGCCTGTTCGGCCCGGCGATGACCCGCTCCGGTCGAGGCAACCGCGAAGGTCAGCAGGCAGGCAAGGGCCACGCCGGGCACGCCGAGAAACAAGAACAGCACCGCCGCATAAAGCGAATCGCTGCGTACCGCATCAAGGCGGGCGCCAAGGTTGTTGGCGACCAGCGCTTGCCCGGCCACGGCTGCTTCAAGGTTTCGGGCGGCACCTGTCACCATTGTCCAGGCGTCGGCCGGCCTTGCGGGCAGATGGCCATGGTCCAGCTTGACGTGAAGCTGCGTGCGCGTCGTATCTGGCCGCGTGGCCTGCTGCGGCGCAAATATCCGCTGCCATTCGTCGACAGGCACGATGAGCACATTATCAGGTGGTGCCTGCGGAGCAGCCTGCGGCGGCAGGCCCACACCCTGGAACAGCGCGTCGGCATCGGGCAGTTCGACCACGCCGTCGAGCTTGACGGTGACCGGCGGCAGCCCGACCCGCTTGATGGTGACCATGTCGCCGGGGGCGACATGCAGGTTGGCTGCGGTCTGCTGCGCGGCCAACACGCCGCTCGCGCTGCCCGACAGAAGCCGGACTTCTTGCGGAAAATCCGTGAGGTAGCCTTCGTCGAAGGCGATTACCTTGCCGGGACCGGTCGTTTGCACCGTGCCGCCAGCACTGGCCTCGAGCCCATCCGTGCCGGCGTAAAGCACCTGCCTCATGGCAGAGACCGCCGCGGATTTGCCGACAGCATCACGGATCAAGTTGAGATCGGCGCTGGGCACCGTTTCGACCTGCCAGTCGATCGGCACGCCAGATGCCGCGCGGCGCGTCATCGAGCTGCTGCTTTGAGCGAGGAACGTCGACAGGGCGGCTAGCAGTGCGACGGTCACCGCAATACCTGCTGCGGCACCCAGAAGACGCCCGTAGCGCCGGCGCAGGAGGCCAAGCAGCCAGAGGTGGTTCACGCGCGCCTCCGTTGCGGCTCGGCGGGATGGGAAAGCCTGCCCCGATCGATCGACCAGCGCAGGCTCATTCGTTCAGCCACCGCCTCGTCATGGGTCGCAATGACCAGCGCGGCACCGGTGTTGCGAATGAAATCTATGGTGAGATCGATGAAATGCTGTGCGGTGGCACTGTCGAGCTGGCCGGTAGGCTCGTCGGCGAGCACCAGGCGTGGGCCGGTGACGAGCGCGCGCGCCATGGCGACCCGCTGGGCCTGGCCGCCGGAAAGCTCCTCGGGCAGCTTTTGGGCAAGCTCGGACAGCTCGAATCGCTCGAGGACTGCCGCCGCCTTGCCGTCGACATCGTCGTTGCTCTCCATCAAGACCAGCGGCAGGCCGACATTCTGCAACACTGTCAGTGCCGGAAACAGGCTGGGCGTCTGGAACACGAACGCCACCTTGCCAGGCCGCAGCATGGCGCGTGTGCCGAGCGCCGGCCACATGATCGCGCCGGACGAAGGCGCATCGAGCCCACCCAAGAGGTGCAGCAGCGTGGTCTTGCCGCTGCCCGAGGCACCGACAAGCGCGATGCGGTCGCCTGCATCTATGCGGCAGTTGATGTCATCAAGAACCACGAGCTTGTCGTGCACGCCGTCGGCGGAGCTTCTGGAGATGCCTGAGGTGACGACGAGCGGCTCAACCATTGTCGATCCGCCCATCGGCAAGATGGATGATGCGATCGGCGCGCGCGGCGAGCGCTGCGCTGTGTGTCGCGATCAGCGTCGCCTTGCCGGCAACCCGCCTGACTTCGAAATGCTCGAGCAGGCGTTGCTCGGAGTCCCTGTCGATCTCGGCCGTCGGTTCGTCGGCGACCAGCACTGGCGGGTCGGCGGCGAGTGCCGCCGCAAGGCCCGCACGTGCGGTTTCGCCGCCGGAGAGTTGCGACGGGTAGTTTTGCGCGCGCTGGGAAAGCCCGACAGCCTGCAACAACGCGTCGAGCCGCCGCTGGTCGGTCTTGCCGGCCAGAAGCATCGACAGCCAGATGTTTTCGCCAACCGTCAGGTGCTGGAACAGATTGCCGGACTGTTGCAGGATGCCGAAATTCGCCGCCCTGATGGCCGCCCGTTCTGCTTCGGGACGGCGTGTCAGGCGCTGCTCGCCGATCATGACGTAGCCACCGTCGGGCTCGTCGAGGCCTGTCAGGCAGGCCAGAAGCGTGGATTTTCCGCTGCCCGACGGGCCGACGACCGACACCATTTCACCAGGCGACAGGAAAAGGCTGACCCCGCGAAGGGCTGCGGTCTCATCGTTGCCGACATGGTAGAAGCGATAGAGTTCGTGTGCGGCAAGGACGCCCATCTCAGCGCCACTGAAACGATTCCGACATCAGCTTCCATTGGTCGACATTGTCGGCACCGAGTGGCGCATAAAGCTCAAGCGCCACGAGCTTGGCATCCCTGAAATAGAGAAAACGCTGGTTTTCGAGGCGAACCTGCTTGGAAGTGACCTGGTTGGGTTCGGAGTTCGAGCTGTAAGCGATCCGGATGGCGTTGCCCGCAGGCAGCTTGACCGCCTTGACTGTGTCGATCTTGACGGCACGCTCCTGCTTTTGCAGCTGTGGCAGATAATCCGTGCGCACACTGTCGACCGTCGGTGGCACGCCTGTGTCGGACAGTGTGACCACGACACCGTCGAGCTTGTCGACGAAACGTGCGCCTGCCGGCATGTCGGTTCGCGCCCAGCCCTCAGGCACCTTGAGCACGTAGCCGTCCTTGGACGTGTAATCGATGAAGACCTGGGTGTCGGGAATATCGCCCGGCGGGTTTTTCTCGGCTTGCACCGGCATTTCGGCGGCCACGGCCAAGGGCATGGCGGCGAGGGTGCAGGCCGCCGTCGTAAATGAGGCAAGAAGGCTCGACAGGATTGCGGTCCGAATCATGTCGAGAATTCTCCTTGCACGCGACGGCGGCCACCGCCCAGTTCACCATCGCATTGTGACATTACCGGCGCCTCGCCGGTGCAATACGCTTTTGTAAGGTTGCCGAGGCAGGGCGGGACAATTGACATGACGTCTCGCAGTCGATGCCCTATCGTCCGGAAACGTTCGTCTTACGCCTCCTGAATGCATGCAAGGGGACTGCAATGGGACAAGTCGCTCCGGGCCGTGGACAAGACACGATCGAAGCCAAGGAATTGGAACTGATCCACCGCTACTGGCAGGCGGCGAACTATCTCTCGGTCGGCCAGATCTATCTTCTCGACAATCCGTTGCTGCGCGAGCCGCTGAAACCCGAGCACATCAAGCCGAGACTGCTTGGACATTGGGGCACGACACCCGGCCTCAACTTCATCTATGCCCATCTCAACCGGGTCATCCAAGCGCGCGACCTCGACATGATCTATGTCTGCGGCCCTGGTCACGGTGGACCCGGCATGGTCGCCAATACCTATCTCGAAGGCAGCTACAGCGAAATTTATCCGGAGATCGGCCGCGATATCGACGGGATACGCAGGCTTTTCCGCCAGTTCTCCTTTCCTGGCGGTATTCCCAGCCACGTGGCCCCTGAGACGCCCGGCTCCATCCATGAGGGCGGTGAACTCGGCTATGCGCTTGTGCATGCCTATGGCGCGGCATTCGACAATCCTGACCTCGTCGTTGCCTGTGTCATTGGCGATGGCGAAGCTGAAACCGGAACGCTCGCGGCTTCGTGGCACTCGAACAAGTTCCTGAACCCGGTGCATGACGGTGCGGTGCTGCCGATCCTGCATCTCAACGGCTACAAGATTGCCAATCCGACGATCCTGGCTCGGATGGAGAAGTCGGAGCTGGACAGCCTGCTGCGTGGCTATGGCCATGAGCCGCTGTTCGTCGAAGGCGATGATCCCGAAGACATGCATCGGCAGATGGCGGCGACGCTCGACTTCGCGCTCAAGCGCATCACCGAGATTCAGGCGATGGCGCGCAGTGCCGGCAATTCCGATCGGCCGCACTGGCCGATGATCGTGCTGCACAGCCCCAAGGGCTGGACCGGACCGAAGGAGGTCGACGGCAAGAAGGTCGAGGGTTTTTGGCGCGCGCATCAGGTGCCGATCTCCGACCCGAGAAAGGATGCCGGTCACCTCAAGCTGCTCGAAGCGTGGATGCGCAGCTACAGACCTGAAAAGCTGTTCGACGAAGAGGGACGGTTGAACGAGGACCTGCAGGCGCTGTCGCCGAAGGGCAAGCGCCGGATGGGCGCCAACCCGCACGCCAATGGCGGATTGCTCAAGCGCGACCTCGTGCTTCCGGATTTTCGTTCGCTCGCCGTCGAGGTCGCTACTCCCGGCGGCGTCACGTCAGAGGCAACGCGCGCCATGGGACGCCTGCTGCGACAGGTGATGGTGCTCAACGCCGAGACGCGCAATTTCYGGCTGATGGGGCCCGACGAAACCGCCTCCAACCGTCTCGACGACGTTTTCGATGTAACCAACCGGGTGTGGATGGAAGGCATCGAGCCTTATGACGAGCATCTGGCGCATGACGGCCGGGTGATGGAGGTGCTGAGTGAAAATCTCTGCCAAGGCTGGCTGGAAGGCTATCTGCTGACCGGTCGGCACGGCTTTTTTTCCTGCTACGAAACCTTCATCCACATCGTCGACTCGATGTTCAACCAGCACGCCAAATGGCTCAAGGTTTCACGCGGGCTGGCCTGGCGGCGGCCGGTCGCCTCGCTGAACTATCTTTTGACCTCCCATGTCTGGCGGCAGGATCACAACGGCTTCAGCCATCAGGATCCGGGCTTTGTCGATCTGGTCGCCAACAAGAAGGCGGACATCGTGCGCATCTACCTGCCGCCAGATGCGAACACGCTGCTTTGGGTCACCGATCACTGCTTGCGCACCTATGACCGCATCAACGTCATCGTTGCCGGCAAGCAGCCGCAGCCGCAATGGCTGAACATGGCTGATGCCATCGCTCATTGCGAGGCGGGTGCCGGCATTTGGCATTGGGCGGGGACTGAGCGCGGAGAAGGCGAGCCTGATGTGATCATGGCCTGCGCTGGCGACGTGCCGACCCTGGAAACGCTGGCTGCAGTAGACCTGCTGCGGAGCGCGCTGCCCAATTTGGGGATACGCGTCGTCAACGTCGTCGACTTGATGACGCTGCAGCCGAACAGCGAGCATCCGCACGGGCTGGCGGACGATGCGTTCGACGCCTTGTTTACAGGCAACAGGCCGGTGATTTTCGCCTATCACGGCTATCCATACCTCATCCACCGCCTGACCTACCGGCGCCACAACCACGACAGTTTCCACGTTCGCGGGTTCAAGGAGGAGGGCACGACGACCACCCCGTTCGACATGGCGGTGCTCAACGAGACGGACCGATATCATCTCGCCATCGAGGCGATCGACAGGATCGGCGATCTGGGAGCTGACGGGGCGAAAGCCAAGCGCCACTTCGAAGACAAGCTGGCCGAACACTGGCGGTTCGTGCGCGAGCATGGCGAAGACATGCCCGAGGTGCGCGACTGGGCCTGGCGCAACTAAAGCCGATGGTCATTCTGGCTCTCAATGCTGGCTCATCCAGCCTCAAGTTCGGCGTGTTCAAGGCCGTGTCGAACAGCGAGGTTGAGCCTCTGATGCGAGGCGTCTTCGATGGCTTGGCCGACACGCCGCGCTTTTCGGCCAAGGACGCAGGTGGAGGCGTTCTTGCCGACCGGCCGTTGAGCCTTCCCGACAGGTCGACGGGCGTATTGCTGGGCGAGCTTTTCGGTTTTCTAGATCCGCTGCTCGGTGGCGAGCAAATTGACGCGGTCGGGCATCGTATCGTGCATGGCGGTAGCCGCTTCACAGCCCCCGTTCATCTGACGAATGAGGTCATCGCGGCGCTGGACGCGCTGACGCCGATTGCGCCCCTGCATCAGCCGGCTAGCCTGGGACCGGTAAGGGCGTTGGCCAAGCTGCGGCCGGACTTATTGCAGATCGGCTGTTTCGACACGGCATTCCACAGCACGCTCGCACCGCCTGCCAGCCGCTATGCCATTCCGCGCGAATATGAAGAGATGGGATTGCGACGCTACGGCTTTCACGGCCTGTCCTACGAGTTCATTGCCCGCCAACTGGGCGAAATCGCACCGGAGCTACTAGCCAAGAAAACGGTCGTTGCGCATCTGGGCAGCGGGTGCAGTCTGTGCGCGATGGTCAACGGCAAAAGCCGGGATACGACCATGGGCTTCACAGCCCTGGATGGGTTGATGATGGCGACGCGATCCGGGGCGATCGATCCGGGCATTGTCCTGTATCTTCAGGAGGCCCTGGGATTGTCGGTCAATGAAGTCGAGCAACTGCTCTACCGTCGCTCCGGTCTGCTCGGTGTATCAGGCATTTCGGGAGACACACGCGTGCTGCTCGCCAGCGACGATCCGCGTGCCGCCGAAGCGCTCGACCTGTTTGTCTTCAGTATCGCACGCAACATCGCGGCGATGGCCAGTACGCTCCAGGGCCTTGAGCTTCTGGTCTTCACCGGCGGTGTCGGCGAGCATGCCGGCGAAATAAGAAAAGCAGTCTGCGATCGTCTTGGCTGGTTGGGCGTAACGCTTGATCCGTCGAAGCCAGGCGACCTCATCAGTCAGGCCGAGAGCAAGATCGAGGTCCGGGTGATCGCCACCAATGAGGAGATGACGATCGCTCGCCAAACCAGCGCGCTGATCAGCGAGATCGGGGCAGGCTAGCCGCTTACGCCAGCGTTTTTTGATGGCGCAACAGCATACCGAACAGATCGCGAGGCTCGTCCGGGTCGGCAAGCAGGTCAAGTTCTTCGTAACGCCTGGTGGTGCGAAGCTTGTCGCGGACATAGCGAAGTGCCGAGAAGTCCTCAATCGCAAACCCAACCGAATCAAACAGCGTGATCTGCCGCTCGTCCTTGCGGCCTGTGGCCTGCCCCGTGATCACCTGCCAGAGTTCGATGACCGGATGATTGGCGTCGAGCTGCTGGATCTCGCCTTCTATGCGTGTTTGTGGCGGGTACTCGACAACGATTTCAGAACGCAAAAGGATGTCGCTGTGCAGTTCCGTCTTGCCGGGGCAATCGCCGCCGACGGCATTGATGTGAACGCCTGATCCGACCATGTTGTCGGTGAGGATCGTCGCATTCTGCTTGTCGGCGGTGACGGTGGTGATGATCTGCGATCCTTCCACCGCTTCCTGGCCGGTTTTGCAGATGGTGATCTCGAAGCCGAGCCCGTCGAGATTGCGCGCGCATTTGCGGCTTGCCTCGATGTCGATGTCGAACAGGCGCAGCTTGTTGACGCCGAGCAGCGCCTTGAAGGCCAATGCCTGGAATTCCGACTGGGCGCCGTTGCCGATGATCGCCATGGTGTCGGAGCCTTTCGGCGCCAGATATTTTGCCGCGACCGCCGAGGTTGCGGCGGTGCGCAAGGCAGTCAGAATGGTCATCTCGGTCAGCAGCATCGGGTAGCCCGAGCCGACATCGGCGAGCACGCCAAAGGCGGTTACGGTCTGGCGGCCCTGGCGCGTGTTCTTGGGGTGGCCGTTGACATATTTGAAGCCATAGAGCTGGCCGTCGCTGGTCGGCATCAGTTCGATGACGCCGTCATGGCTGTGCGAGGCAAGCCGGGGTGTCTTGTCGAACAGCTCCCAGCGCTTGAAATCCTCTTCGATGTAGCCGGCGAGCTCGGTGAGCAAACGGTCGACGCCGACTTCCAGGACCAGCTTCATCATGTTGTCGACGCTGACAAAGGGAACGATGTTGAGGTTTGGGATAGTCATCAGAAGCTCCTTGTCGGGCGGTCCATGATGCGGCGGCCCATCAGCGACGCCGTAAGGTCGACCATCAGGCTTGCGGTGCGCCCGCGTTCGTCGAGGAATGGATTGAGTTCGACGAGATCGAGGCTGGAGACGAGGCCGCTGTCATGCAGCATCTCCATCGCCAGATGCGCTTCGCGGAACGTGGCGCCGCCCGGCACTGTGGTGCCGACGGCGGGCGCGATCGAGGGGTCGAGGAAATCGACGTCGAGGCTGACATGCAGGAGCCCGTTCTCCGCCGCGACGCGTTCGAGGAAGGCCCGCAGCAGCGGGGCGATGCCATATTCGTCGATCGTGCGCATGTCATGAACTGTGACGCCTGCCTGCATCAGCGCCTGGCGCTCGGCGGGGTCGACGCTGCGGATGCCGAGCGTGCAGATGCGCTTGGGGTCGACCTTAGCAGAAAGGGTGGGAAAATAGCCGTCGAAACCCGGAAGCCCGCTGGCATAGGCGAGCGGCACGCCATGCAGATTGCCGCTGGCGGTCGTGTCGAGCGTGTGGAAATCCGGATGCGCGTCGAGCCAGAGCACAAAAAGCGGCCGGCCTTGCTCTGCTGCACGGCGGGCAACGCCGGAAAGGGTACCGGCGCTGATGCTGTGATCGCCGCCCAAGAAAATGGGCATGCCGTCGGCGCTGGCGGCATAGGCAGCTTCGGCGATGGCAGCCGTCCAAGCGGCAATTTCCGGTAGCGATTTCAGCGCCTGGTTGTTGTGTTCGGCGACCTGGACAGGCTGGGGAACCACCGTGCCGAGATCGGTCAGGCTGTGGCCCAGTTCTGTCAGTGCCGCGGCGAGACCCGCAGTGCGCAGGGCGCTTGGCCCCATCTCGCAGCCCATGCGGCCGGCTCCGTCCTGAACCGGTGCGCCCAAAATCTTGCAGTGCATTCGTTGCCGTCCATGTGAAATGAACGCGCATTGAACAGCCCTGGCCTGGCAAATTGAAGCGCTTGAAGTGACACATCTGATATGAGAATTGTGCAATATGAAGGCCATATTGAGCAAAATGGAACCAAGATGGACGATTTGGACAAAAGGCTGGTAACGCTGCTCCGCCATCAGGGTCGGCGCAGCATCTCCGATCTGGCGGTTGATCTGGGCGTTTCGCGCGCCACGGTGCGCACGCGCATGGAGCGTCTGGAGAAGTCCGGCGACATTATCGGCTATACCGTCATCCTGCGTGCCGAGGCTGTTGGCCAGGCCGTTCGTGGCATCATGCTGATCGAAATCGAAGGGCACGTTTCCGACCGGGTGATCCGAGTGCTGGGCGGTTTTTCGGAGGTGTCGCAAATCCACACGACCAACGGGCGCTGGGATCTCGTGGTCGAACTGGGGACGTCGACGCTGACGGATTTCGATGCCGTGTTGCGCCGGATCAGGCTCATCCCCGGCATTACCGGAAGCGAGACCAGCATTTTGCTGGCCACGCCACGCAGCACCAAGGCCAAGCTTTAGTATCGGCGATATGGCCGGTCTGGACTGCGCTGCCTCGCCAAAATAAAATCGTTTTGCGCGGAGCGGGTTTGGCTGGGAGGAGAAGGGCGAATGTCGGCGATTAGCTCAATGTGCCTGCGGTCCTGGTTCGTTGCCGCAGGGTTGTTTTTGGCGGCACCAGCATCGGCCAACGACTCGACGGCGGAACTCGGCACCGGCGGGCTGATCCTCGGCCGCACCGACCAGATCGCCATGGAGAGCGAGGACCTGTTCATCTCGATGGACAAGGTCAAGGTCGACTATGTCTTCCGCAACAATTCGGACAAGGATATCGAAACAGTCGTGGCGTTTCCGATGCCCGACATCGATGGCAGTCCGGATTGGATGACCGGCGTGCCCGATGAGACCAGCGACAATTTTCTCGGCTTTTCGGTTTCGATCGACGGCAAGGACATAATGCCCGAACTCCAGCACAACGCATTCGCCGCAGAGGTGGATATCTCAGCCGATCTGGTAGCCAATGGCATACCGTTCCTGCCGTTCGGCGAGGTGACCTACAAGGCACTGGAAAAGCTCAAGGACGAGGTTGCCGACGATTGGCAGAACCGCGGCATCATCACCATCAGCGAATATGACGACGGCACGGGCATGAAACGCGTGCGCGAGCCGTTCTGGAAGCTGCGCTCGGCCTATTGGTGGAAGGCGACGTTTCCTGCGGGGAAGCCGGTGAAGGTGGCGCATAGCTACAAGCCGAGCGTTGGCGGCACGGCTGGCGTCAGCTTTTTCACGGATGGTAAATTCCAGGGCGAATATGACGACTATAAAGCCAAGTACTGCCTCGACGAAGGGTTCGAGCGTGCGGTGGCCAAGGCGGCGAAGGTGTCCACCGACGGCTATCCGCCCTATAGCGAGAGCCGGGTTTCGTATGTGCTGACGACCGGTGGCAATTGGGCGCTCGGCACCATCGGCAAATTCAAGCTGACCATCGACAAGGGCGGTCCAGCCAACATCGTCAGCTTTTGTGGGACTGGGGTGAAGAAGACGGGTCCAACGACCTTCGAGATGAGCGCCGAGGATTATTATCCAGAGCGCGATGTCGATATTCTGATCCTGCAGCCTTACGATACCCAGAGATGACAGGCCGGGCGGGAGATTCGTCTGGAACGGGAAGGGCGGCGGATGGACGTTGCGATCTATGTGGCGATTGCCGAAAACGGCGTGATCGGGCGGGATAATGGCCTGCCATGGAAGCTGTCGAGCGATCTCAAGCGCTTCAAGGCCGATACGATGGGCAAGCCGATCATCATGGGGCGCAAGACCTATGAGAGCATTGGCAAGCCGTTGCCGGGCCGGCTCAACATCGTCGTGAGCCGCGATCCAAGCTACCGAATCGATGGTGCGGAAACGGTGCAGTCGGTCGAAGACGCCATCACCTTGGCCATAGCCAAGGGCCGCTGCATGCCGGGCGCCAATGAAATCTGCGTGATCGGCGGTGGCGAAATCTACCGCCAGGCGCTGCCGCTGGCGGACCGGCTGCACGTCACCCATGTGCTGGCCAGCCCTGACGGCGACACGCGCTTTCCCGCGATCGAGCCGAGCATCTGGGCTGTCGCAAGCTCGCAGGACTTTCCCGCAGGCGAGAAAGACAGCCATGCGACACGCTACACAGTTTACGAGAAGCGCCGCGAGGTGCATTGAGGGCACGGCTTCATACATATGTAGTGAAATCAGAGGCACTTACGTGCCGTCGCGTTGAAAGCGCTTGCTCGCATCACTATAGATGGTGTCAGTAATTAAGCGGCCGTCTCAGGCGCGGCCGCCATTGTTTCGTAGTTGAAAGGACATTCATGCCCTGGAACAATCAAAATGGAGGCGGCGGCGGCCCATGGGGCGGCGGCAGCGGTGGCGGGGGCGGCGGTGGCCCATGGGGGCAAGGACCGCGACCAAGCGGACCGCAGGGTTCTCCTCCCGATCTCGAAGACATCATTCGCAGGGGCCAAGACAAGCTCAAGCGCGCGCTTCCGGGTGGCAGCGGCTCGAGCGCCGTGCTGTTTGGCCTGATCGGCGCGGGATTGATCGCGTTCTGGGCGTTCCAGTCGATCTACACCGTGCAGCCTGACGAACTCGCCGTTGAACTGCGTTTCGGCAAGCCCAAGCAGGAACTGTCGCAGCCAGGTCTGCACTTCCATTGGTGGCCGATCGAGACTGTCGAGAAGGTCAATACGGCTGAAAAGCTTGTCGACATCGGCGAAGTTCGTGGCAATACGTCTTCGGGCCTGATGCTTTCGGGCGACCAGAACATCGTCGACGTGAAGTTCTCCGTCGCCTATCAGGTCTCCAACCCGGAGGCCTATCTGTTCAACGTCTCCGAACCCGACATCATGGTTCGCCAGATCGCCGAAAGCGCGATGCGCGAAGTGGTCGGGCGCCGGCCGGCGCAGGACATCTTCCGCGACGACCGCCAGGGTATCGCTTCAGGCGTGCGCGACATCATCCAGGCGACGCTTGACGACTATGGCGCTGGCCTTTCAGTCAACGCGATTTCGATCGAGGACGCGGCACCGCCGCGCGAAGTTGCCGATGCATTCGATGAAGTGCAGCGTGCCGAACAGGACGAGGACCGCTTCGTCGAGGAATCCAACCAGTATTCCAACCAGAAGCTCGGCCAGGCGCGCGGTGAAGCGGCTCAGGTGCGCGAAGACGCGGCCGCCTACAAGAACCGCGTCGTCCAGGAAGCCGAAGGTGAGGCCCAGCGCTTCATCTCGGTCTATGACGAATATGCCAAGGCGCCTGACGTGACCCGCAAGCGTCTCTATCTCGAGACCATGGAAAAGGTGCTGCAGGGCTCCAGCAAGGTGATCGTCGAGCAAGGCAACGGGCAGGGCGTGGTGCCCTATCTGCCGCTACCTGAACTGCAGAAGCGCGCTCCGGCCGCGGCGGGAGGCAAGTAATGTCAAATCGTCTCCCCATCATCGGCGTCTTCGCCGTAATCGTCCTGATTCTGATCTGGTCGTCGATCTTCGTGGTCAATGAACGCCAGCAGGTCATCGTGCTGCGCTTCGGCGAAATCGTCGACGTCAAAACCGAGCCCGGCATCTACTTCAAGGCACCGTTCTCGATGTTCGAGGCCGACAACGTACAGGTCATCGAGGACCGCGTCATGCGGCTCGACCTTGATGACATTCGCGTCCAGGTCTCGGGCGGCAAGTTCTACGATGTCGATGCCTTCATCGCCTATCGCATCAACGATGCCCGCAAGTTCCGACAGACCGTCTCGGGTAGCGTGGAACTGGCCGAACAGCGCCTTCGTACCCGCTTCGATGCGGCCCTGCGCCGGGTCTACGGTGTGCGCGGCTTTGAAGCCGCGCTCTCGGAAGAGCGTGCGGCAATGATGCGCGAGGTTCGCGATCAGTTGCAGCCTGACGCGACATCGCTTGGCCTCGAGATCCAGGATGTCCGCATCCGCCGTACGGATCTGACCGCCGAGGTGTCGCAGCAGACCTATGACCGCATGAAGGCCGAACGTCTGGCCGAGGCCGAAAGGCTGAGGGCACGCGGCCGGGAAGCGGCACAGCGCATCCGCGCCCGTGCCGACCGCGAAGTGGTCGAGACTGTCGCCGAAGCGCAAAAGGAATCGGAAATCCTGCGCGGTGAAGGCGAAGCCCAGCGCTCCGCCGTGTTCGCCGATGCCTTCAACCGCGATCCTGAGTTCTTCGACTTCTACCGGTCGATGAGCGCCTACGGCACGGCGTTGAATGCCGACGGCACGACAATGGTGCTGTCGCCGGAATCGGAGTTCTTCCGCTACTTCCGCAACCCGGAAAGCGGCAAAGCACCGGCAGCCAAGGCAACGCCAGCCCCCTCGGCCGGCGTCGCAGCCCCCAGCACCAGCAACTAAGCAGTGCAGGACTTTATCGTCGCCATAGGCCTGGTTCTCGTTTTCGAGGGCCTGGTCTATGGCGGCTTTCCTTCCGCCGTCAAGAAGATGGCGGCGCAGGTGACTGAAATGCCTGACGCCCTGCTCAGGACTGTGGGCCTTGCCGCGATCGTCATCGGTGTCGGCGTCGTCTGGYTCATCYGGGGATAACGGATGAATTATTCCGTGCCGGTAGCATTGGCCGCAAACAGGCCTTATTTGTTTTCATCATGACGCTTCGCGTTCGGACGGCCCGGCGCGATCAATGACAAGACAGCCCTGGGAGGCTTCCCTGATGATTTCCACGCCCCTTTTGCGCGCCATGCGAAAGGCCTCTCTGGCCGCCACCACGGCGCTGATGATTGGTGCCATAGCGGTGCCATCCTTCGTGACACCTGCCTTGGCGCAAGGGCCGGAATCGGTCGCCAACCTCGCCGAAGGCCTGCTTGGCGCGGTCGTCAACATCTCGACGTCGCAGACGGTGAAGGGCGGAGAGGGCGAGAACGCCGTTCCGATGCCGCAACTGCCGGAAGGCTCGCCGTTCCAGGATTTCTTCGACGAGTTCTTCAAGAACCGCGGAGGCCAGGACAATGGCGGCTCGCAGAAGGTGCAATCGCTCGGTTCCGGCTTCATCGTCGATGCCGAGCAGGGCATCGTTGTCACCAACAACCACGTCATTGCCGACGCCGACGAGATCGAGGTGAATTTTTCCGATGGCTCGAAGCTGAAAGCCACGCTGGTCGGCACCGACACCAAGACCGATATCGCGGTGCTGAAGATCGATCCGAAGGCCAAGAAGCTGACGGCGGTGAAGTTCGGCGATTCCAACAAGATGCGGATCGGCGACTGGGTGATGGCGATCGGCAACCCGTTCGGCCTCGGCGGTACGGTGACCCTGGGCATCGTGTCGGCGCGTAATCGCGACATCAATTCGGGCCCATATGACGATTTCATCCAGACCGACGCCGCGATCAATCGCGGCAATTCGGGGGGGCCGCTGTTCAACATGTTTGGCGAGGTGATCGGCATCAACACGGCGATCATTTCGCCGTCGGGCGGCTCGATCGGTATCGGTTTTTCCATTCCATCCGAGATCGCGGCCGGCGTTGTCGATCAGCTCAAGCAATTCGGTGAGACGCGTCGTGGCTGGCTTGGCGTGCGCATCCAGCCGGTGACCGACGATATCGCCGAAAGCCTCGGCATGGCCACCGCCAAGGGCGCGCTGATTGCCGGCATTATCAAGGGCGGGCCCGTCGACAAGGGACAAATCCTGCCTGGCGACGTGGTCATCAAGTTCGACGGCAAGGACATCGTCGAGATGCGTGACCTGCCGCGGGTGGTTGCCGAAAGCCCGGTGGGCAAGGCTGTCGATGTGGTGATCGTGCGCAAGGGCGTCGAGCAGACAGTCAAGGTGACGCTCGGCCGGCTCGAGGACGGCGAGAAACTGGCCGAGGGCGAAGCCACCAAGCCCGCCGAAGGTGCCGACAAGGGTGCCGTGGTTGCACCGACCAGCGTGCTCGGCATGACCATCGGCGAACTCAACGACGACACGCGCGCCAAGTTTGGCATTGCCGCCGAAGTTTCCGGTGTCGTGGTGACATCAGTCGCAAAGGACTCGGCCGCAGCCGAGCGCGGTATCGTTGCCGGCGAGGTGATCACCGAAATCGCCCAGGAATCGGTGTCGATGCCGAAAGAGGTGATGGACCGTATCGCTGCGCTCAAGGAACAGGGTCGCAAGAACGCTTTGCTGATGCTGGCGTCCAAGACCGGTGAGTTGCGGTTCGTGACGCTGCGCATGGACTGAGTCCGAAAACTCGGACAAGTCTTTGAAGACATAGAAAAGGCGGCTACCTAGCCGCCTTTTTGCGTTGCTGCCATTCGGCTTGCGACAGCCGGTAGAGCGCGTGGCGCTTGAGCTCGGGGTGCGTGTCAGGCACGCGCGGATGGTCGAAGTCGCCCGCAATATCGTGGCGCATGCCGAGGCGCTGCATGACGGCGGTCGAACGATGGTTGTGCGAAACCGCGAAGGAGACGACCTCGTCGAGGTTCAACGTCTCGAAGCAATAGGCGAGCAAGGCCTCGGACGCCTCAGTGACGTAGCCCTTGCCCCAGAATTCGGGCGCGAGCCGCCAGCCGATCTCCATCATGCCGCGGGGGATAAAGGGTGCGAGGTCGGTGCGGTTGATGCCGACGAAGCCGATGCATTCTCCAGTGGCGGCAATCTCGGCTGCGCTGAAGCCAAAGCCGTCGCAGTCGATGTTGCCGCGAAGCTTGTCGAACAGTTCGTCGCTCTCCGCCCTGGTGCGGCGCATGCCGAAGAACTCCATAACCTGCGCGTCCGAATTGATGCGGTGGAAGAGCGCGCGGTCGCGTTCTTCCCAGTTGCGCAAAATCAGGCGTTCGGTGCGGATCTCTTTCATCATGCGAACTCGGCGCGGCTGTAGCCCTGGAGATAAAGCAGGGCGGTGAGGTCGGAATTGTCGATACGGATCTTTGCTTGCGCTGCCACCGACGGCTTGGCGTGAAGGGCGATGCCAGAACCTGCAAGGCGGATCATGTCGAGGTCGTTGGCGCCGTCGCCGACTGCAATGGCATCGTCCGGGGTGAGGCCGAGGCGTGCGGAAATCTCGTTCAGCGCATCGGCCTTGGCAGCGCGGCCGAGGATCGGCTCGGAAACCTTGCCGGTGAGGCGGCCATCAGCCTCGATCAGGTGATTGGCGCGGTTTTCGTCGAAGCCGATCATCTTGGCGATGCGCGAGGTGAAGACGTCAAAGCCGCCGGAGACCAAGGCTGTGTAAGCGCCATGCGCCTTCATCGTGGCGACCAGCGTCTTGCCGCCCGAGGCAAGGGTCAGCCTGATATCGATGATGCGGTCGATGACCGAGGCGTCGAGACCGGCGAGCAGCGCCACGCGCTCGCGCAGGGCGGGTTCGAAGGCGATCTCGCCATTCATCGAGCGTGCGGTGATGTCGGCGACGCGATCCTTGACGCCGATCTCGTCGGCGAGTTCGTCGATGCATTCCTGGTCGATCATGGTCGAATCCATGTCGGCGATCAGGATCTTTTTCCTACGCTTCGCGTTGTCCTGGACAGCGAAATCGATGGCTTCGCTGGCAAGGGTGGAAGTGAGCGCGGCGTGTGCATCGTCGGCAGAAAGTCCAGCGGGCAAAGCGATGTCGCAGGCAATGGCCTCGTCCAGCCAAACAAAGCCGCTTGCACCAAGGGCGCGAGAGGCCTTATCGGCAAGGGACGGCACCAGCAGAGCGCGGTCCGGGTGGGAAATCAGCGTGGCGATCAGTGGCATCGAAAATTCCGGAACAAGCGAGGGGCGCATCAAGAACGCGACCCTGATAGCCGGGCCGACCGCCAGCGGCAAGTCGGCGCTGGCGCTGCGTCTTGCCGAGCGCGACGGCGGGGTGATCGTCAACGCCGATTCGATGCAGGTCTACAGCGTGCTCAACGTGCTGACGGCCCGGCCGAGCACTGATGATCTCATGCGCGTGCGCCACTTCCTTTACGGCCATGTGTCGCCGGCGACAGCTTATTCGACGGGCAGCTGGCTGCGCGACGTGGCGGTGCTGGCCGACAGTGGGCTGTTTGTCGAAAAGCCGCCGATCTTCGTCGGCGGGACCGGGCTCTATTTTCGAGCCCTGGCCGAAGGAATTTCGGAAATGCCCGAAATTCCCACCGAAATCCGCGATCGCTGGCGCTGGCGGCTCAATGAGGAGGGCGCCCCCATGCTGCACCGGTTGCTGATGAATGTGGACAGCGCGGTGGCCATGAGGCTCAAGGCCAGCGACGGCCAGCGCATCGTGCGCGCGCTGGAGGTGCTGGAGGCCTCAGGCCGCTCGATCCTGAAATGGCAGGCGGACAAGGGGCACCCGATGATCGACATTGCCACGGCGCGCTTCATTGTGATCGAACCCGAGCGCGAATTGCTGATCAAGCGTATCGATGCGCGTTTCGACAAGATGATCGA
This sequence comes from Aminobacter sp. P4_H6_2, assembly GCF_056400805.1. Lineage (NCBI taxonomy): Bacteria > Pseudomonadati > Pseudomonadota > Alphaproteobacteria > Hyphomicrobiales > Phyllobacteriaceae > Aminobacter > Aminobacter sp. P4_H6_2. The sequence continues at coordinate 2,299 of NZ_JBFUKO010000022.1, read as the reverse complement.
GCTTGGCGCGCTGGACGAGGTGAAGGCGATCACCGCCATGCGGCTTGCTCCGGAACTGCCGGCGATGAAGGCGATCGGCGTGCGTGAGTTGGCTGGCGCCATGGCCGGCGAGATGAGCTTCGACGAGGCGATCGAGCGTGCAAAGATCGCGACGCGCCAATATTCCAAGCGGCAGTCGACGTGGTTCCGCAACCAGTTCGGGCCGGAATGGCGTCGCATCGGCGGCGAGGCTGGAGGAGCCTCCGGCGCGGCCGATGCATAGGAAGCGCTGGTAATGATTAACCCTCCGTAAGGCGCGGCATGGCATAAAGCTCACTGGGGTTCATCAGGGGTGCCATGCGCTTTCACCGGGCTGAAACCGCGTTCTTCGTGTTCATCGCGCTGATTTTGACCGCAGCGCTGGCGATTTTCTATGCCTGGACGTTGGTCGAAAGTCCGGCCGACGCGCTGTATATGCCGGGGCGCGTGGAGAGTATCGAAACCCTTCAGACACTGCTGCTGACAATCGCGCTGCTTTTGACCGGCACGATGTTGTACGGGCTGTTTTTCATCTTTCCGCAAATACGCACGCAGGTGAAGGAAGGCGGCGAGCTGCGCGAAATGACGGCCTCGCTGAGCGCGCGTTCGCGCAATCTCGAACAGGCAGCACTTACCGACGGGCTGACCGGCATGCAGAACCGGCGCTATTTCGACGACGCGCTGAAGGAATATCTGCACGAATTTCGCCGTATCGACAGGCCAGTCGGGCTGATGATCCTCGACCTCGACCATTTCAAGCTGGTCAACGACACCTATGGCCACGATGCCGGCGATGAGGTGCTGCGGTCTGTCGCCAAATGCCTGAAGAGCATGACCAGATATCACGACGTGGTGGCGCGGCTGGGTGGCGAAGAATTCGCTGTCGTCGCGCCCAACATGGATATCGAGCTGCTGCAGCGTGTTGCCGATAGGATGCGCAAGGCGATTGCCGCGCTGTCCATCGAGACGAGCGGTGTCCAGCTTAACGTAACCTCGAGCGTCGGCCTGGCCTTATGGGACAAGGAAGAGACCGCCGAAGAGTTCTATCGCCGCGCCGACAAGCAGCTCTACGAAGCCAAGCGACAGGGCCGCAACCGCGTCTGCGCCTGAATTCCCGTCGCTAAATTCGTGATGCCGGCCAACTGACGCGGCTTTCTGCGCTTCCGGTGCTCATGGACTTGGTGTCAGCTCCGCTCCGGTTTCGAAATCCACGCCATTCGGCTCGGCCTGACGAATTCCGCGACGGGAATACCTGGATTTGGCCGCAAGGGCCTCGGTGCAAAATCTACGCACCTGTTCGAAAAACGAGCTCTCGCTCGGCTCAGTCGCTGGACGTCCCATATCTTTTCCACAGCTAAAAGTCGTCCCGCGACCTGAGGCTCGCCCGGCGTGTGTCCGAGCCTTTGGGTGCTGAAACTTCGGCCGTTGCGGTCGGGCAACAAGGGATGAAAACCTGCCGAGGCGAGGCGCTGCGCGTGCACGAAATGCGATTTACGTTTCGTTCACCATGGCCTACACCCGCGATTCACCTCGCAAGGACCTTCCCCCCGTGAACAGCGACGCCGTCGACCAAAAGAAGTCCATACGCTTTCGCGCACGCTCATTCGTCGCCTTCGCGCTGGTGCCGGAGGCCCCTTTGGGGGAGTGGCTGCAAAGCCTGGATGGCTGGATCGAGAACTCTCCGGGGTTCTTCGCAGGCCGCCCCGTCGTGCTTGACCTGAACTTGCTCAAGCCGGAGCTGGGCGACATTGCAGATCTTGTGTCGCAACTCACCGAGCGCGGCATACGGATCTACGCAATCGAAAACAAAAGCATCGATGCCCTGGGTTCCGATCTGCCGCCATTGCTCATCGGTGCCAGGGAGGCGGTCATCGAGGAAACGCCTGCTGAGCCTGCCTTGCCCGCCAAGCCTGAAGAGCCGCCGGYATCCACCACGCTGATCGTCGAAGCGCCGATCCGCTCGGGCCAGTCGATCTTTCATCCTGATGGCGATGTGATCGTGCTTGGCTCGGCTGGCTCCGGTTCCGAAATCATGGCGGGCGGGTCAATTCACGTCTACGGCGCCTTGCGCGGTCGCGCCTTCGCCGGTGCTTGGGGAAACCGCAAGGCACGCATCTTCTGCCGGAAGAACGAGGCGGAGCTTTTGGCGGTGGATGGCTGGTACCGCACGGCGGAAGACATGGAAACATCCTCGCGCGGCATGCCGATACAGGCCTTCCTGGAAGACGGCGGCGTTGTGGTCGCGGCTCTCAACTGACAAAATTGGAGATCTAAACATGGC
>NZ_JBFUKO010000021.1:0-25223 GCF_056400805.1 Aminobacter sp. P4_H6_2 | reverse complement strand
CCCTCCCAGGTGCTGAGCTTGCCACCCTTGAAGGGGGTAGTGCCGCCATCTGGGAAGGTGATCGTCTCGGCTCCGTTGTCGGTGGTGAAGACGACGATGGTATTGTCGAGTTCGCCCATCTCCTCAAGCTTCTTCAACACGTAGCCGATATTGTCGTCCATCTGCTTCATGCCGGCTTCGTTCATGCCCCAGTCCTTGCCGCCGGGCTCGCCGATCATGTTCAGATATTTGTCAGGCAACACCGTCGTGATGTGCATGCGCGCCGGATTGTACCAGACAAAGAACGGCTTCTTGGTCTTTTCCGGATCGTTCCTGTCGAGGAAGTCAATGACTTTGCCTGAAATCTCCTCGTCAATCGTCTTGGAGCGCTCAAGCGTCAGTGGCCCCTGATCCTTGCATGTCTGGTTGGCCGGCGACCCGTCGGAGGATGTGCAGGCGAGCATCGGACGCGGCGGCGTCAGGCAGGTCGTGGTCTTCGGGTCCACGGCTGCCGGGTTTTCCGTTAAGCCGGGGATCGGCGTGTTCTTGCAAGGTGGCGCGATCCCCTGCTCGGTTGGGGTCTTGTTGATATCGGGGAAGCTCACGCCTTGCATGGCGTCGAGGTGATAGAGATAGCCCCAGAATTCCTGGAACCCGTGTGCCGTCGGCAGGGATTCGGTGGTATCTCCGAGATGGTTCTTGCCGAACTCGCCTGTCGAGTAGCCGAGATCATTCAAGAACCTGGCGAGGTGAGGCGTGCCGGCCCGCAGATAGGATGGGCTTCCGGGAATTTCCGGCAGGACCATGCCGACGCGCACCGGCTGCATGCCGGTGATGAAGGCGGTACGACCAGCCGTGCAGCTCTGCTCGGCATAGTAGGTCATGAATTTCGCACCTTCTTTGCCGATGCGATCGATGTTGGGTGTTTCGCCGACCATCAGTCCCTGATGGTAGATGCTCGGCTGCATCCAGCCGATGTCGTCGCCCATGATGAACAGGATGTTGGGCTTGGTTTGCTCCTGCGCCTGGACCATCGAGGTGGTGCTTAGAAGAGCGGCGGCAATGGCCGTTGCCGCTGCAACACAGGTTGCTGCTGCTTTCATATCACATATCCTTCTCTGTCAGCGGCAGCCTCGGCCGGTACGGCTCAGGCTCCCTAAGAACGAGCGAAAGGTTGGGTGAAATGTTCGCCCGACGCGCGAATGCGGATCGGGGCAGTCAAAGACTCCATTCCCCTTGCATGCGACCGATTTTGAAGCGTCAGATGTGCGACGGGACTGTGCAACCTAGATGACGTAACGTCAATCTTATTCGCGCTCAGTCCCGACGCCGCTTTTGGGGGGTGGTCGCTTGCTCAACCATCGATTGATCGCGAACGTGCGAGATCGGGAGCGAAACAAGGCGATCTGCGAATAACGAACGTCCGAAAGCAGACGTAATCAGGTATAGGAGTCTGGCACATGTTTCGAAGGCCTGCCGGTTCGCGCGCCGACAGGCCCCCCATTTTGAAGCGTGCCAGAGAAGGATCAAAGAACACGCCTCACGGACTGACCAACCCTTGCGGGGGGTCTGCTGACGGGAAGGTGTAGACCTAGTCTAGCCCATTCGGCTCCGCTCGATTTAACGTCGTTAGGTCAATCAGGTTCCCAATAAGAAAGCCAGACAACGGTGCAATCTGGTAAGGCGAGACCATCCGCGAGCGAATTGCCGAGCGCGCTAAATCTGACTCGCTAGGCTCAAGGATGCCCAGGCCACGCCGCTCCAAAACACGATCGACAACAATTGTCGTGTGATCGAGCGCGGCGGCTGCTCGGCCTCCTCGGTGGGAAGGTACTTCAGGTAGAGCCCGGGCGTGTATTCAGCCGGCGCGATCGCTGGACCGGTCTCGATCCCGCGCTGCTCTTTCATGCGGCGCTCAAAGGCATGGGTCGCCTCATTCTCCTTGATGTCCTCCTTGATGTCGGCGCGGTTACCCAAACTTGTGCTCTCCGGAGGTCACATTGTTTCTAGACCCATCATCATTCTTTCACCCTTGACTGCCGAGCAGTTCAGGTTACCCTGAGGGAAATACCGGTCTCGATAGCCGGACGGCAAACATGCCTCGTGTGCCTCGCCTTGCGGCGGCGGCTGCGGGGCATTTTTTGCTTTTGGGGGGAAATTCTTTGAAGTCGCGCATCGAAATCGGCGTGCTGTATTCGCGCTCGGGCAGCTACCGGCTCGTCGCCGACGCTTGTTATGCCGGCGTCATGCGCGCCATCGCCGACATCAACGCCGATCCAGCAAGCACAATCGAGCTTACGGCCGTCGAGCGCGACCCGGGCGGCAATATCGACCGCTATGCGCCGCTTTGCGATGAGATCCTGCGCCACAGCAGCGCGCGGCACGTCATTGGGTGCGTCACCTCCTGGAGCCGCAAGGAAGTCATCCCCGTCCTGGAGAAGGCCGGCGCAGCACTTTGGTATGCCTGCCCTCATGAAGGTTTCGAGGCAAACGAGCATGTGGTCTACATGCATGCGTGCCCGAACCAGCATCTGGTGCCGCTGCTGGCACATATCGTGCCGCGCTTCGGCACCGATGGCTTCCTGCTTGGTTCCAACTACATCTGGGGTTGGGAAACCAACCGCGTCGCCCGCGACCTCATCGCAGACGCCGGCGGCAAGGTGCTCGGCGAGCGCTATTTGCCGATCGGCGAAACCGATGTCGCGCGGCTGATCGACGAGATCAGGGCGACGCGGCCGGCCTTCATCCTCAACAATTTGATCGGAACCTCATCCTACGCCTTCTTTGCCGCTTATGCCGAGCTGGCGCGCAACGATCCCCATTTCGGGCCGGAAAACTGCCCGATCCTGTCGTGCAACCTCACCGAATGCGAGCTGCCGGCGATCGACGAAGCAGGCAGAGGCCATCTTTCTGTCGGCCCCTACTTCCGCAATGAAAAGACTGCTCTCGGCGACGCGCCAGTCTCCTCCTTCGAAGCGTCGGCCTACGCCTCGGTCAAAGTGTTGGCAAAGGTCCTTTCGGCCAACCCGAAAGCCAGCTTCGCGGAACTGCCCGCACTTTTTGCGACGAACCGGTACCAGACACCGTTCGGCGAGATCGCCATCGACCCACAGACCCAGCATGCAACGCTGCCCGTCGAGATTGGCCGTATCGCGGGCCTGGGCTTCGAACGCGTCAGCCACATCGAGCGCATGGCGCCTGACCCCTATCTTTCGCGCTACGACCGGACCGAAACATTCGGCCGCCCGCGGCTCAAGGTCGTGTCATGAGCCGAAACGCGCATATCCCCAATCTCGGTGGCGCCAAGGCGTTCGTGCTGCACCGTCCGCATGCAACCGTCAGCGCGATCACACGACAGCTCGTAGCCATCGGCCTTCAGGCCATCAATTGCTGGCCCGAGCTGCCGGCGGAAGCGCTGGCCGCGGATTTCGTGTTCTTCGACGTCGACCTTGGCTTCGACCAGCAATTTCCGTGGACGCGCGGCGCAGCCCCCATGCCGACCATCGCGCTGATCGGCTCGGAAGCGCCTGGCCGCATCGAATGGGCATTGTCACAAAAGGCCGATGCGCAATTGCTGAAGCCGGTCGGTAATTCCGGCGTCTACAGTGCGCTGCTCATTGCCCGCCAGAGCTTTGCCGCACGCCGGCAATTGGCCGACGAGATCGCGACGCTGCAGGCGCGGGTGGCGGAGCGCCAGACCATCGTGCGCGCGGTCACTGCATTGATCAGCCAGGGCAGCGACGACGAACGCGCCTACGCGCAATTGCGCTCGCTCGCCATGAACTGGCAGGTCAGCCTCGAAGAAGCTGCCCGGCGCGTCGTCGCCATGACGGAAAAGGAGGGCGGCGTTGACCAGTCCCATCGCGCCTGAGATGCCGGCAATCGCATTGCCGGCGAAACGCCGCGCCGGTGTCTGGAGCCGCCTTCTCAAAAGGCCATTGGCCATGACCGGGCTGGTGATTATCGCCCTCACCGTCCTGGGCGCGCTGTTTGCACCCTATCTCACCGGCTATGATCCCAACGAACAGCTTTTCGACGGGCTGACGCTCGAGGGCGCGCCTTTGCCGCCCAGCGCCACTTTCTGGTTGGGAACCGATCTTCTCGGCCGCGACCTGCTCACCCGCGTGCTCTATGGCGCGCGCACCTCGCTCATCATCGGCATCGTCGCCAATGGCACGGCACTGCTGATCGGCACGCTCGTCGGCATCACCGCCGGCTATTTCCGTGGCTTCATCGGAGCGGCACTGATGCGCTTCACCGACCTGATGATGGCGTTTCCGGCCCTGCTGCTCGCCATCTGCCTTGCCGCGGTGTTCCAGCCCAGCCTGTGGATCGTCGCCATGGTGATCGCGCTGGTCAACTGGGTGCAGACAGCGCGCATCATCTTCACCGAAACAAGCTCGCTCGCTGAACGCGAATTCATCGATGCCGAGCGCACGATCGGCGCGAGCACACCGCGCATCCTGTTTCGCCACATCCTGCCGCATCTTTTGCCGACGATCATCGTCTGGGGCACGCTCGGTATTTCGACCACGGTGCTGCTGGAGGCCACGCTGTCTTATCTCGGTATCGGCGTGCAGCCGCCCGCCGCATCGTGGGGCAACATCATCTTCGAAAACCAGACCTATTTCCAGGCGGCACCTTGGCTGGTGTTTTTTCCAGGTGCGGCGATCCTGGCGCTGGCTCTCGCCTTCAACCTGGTCGGCGACGCGCTGCGCGATATTCTCGACCCCACCCAAAGGGGCCGGGCATGATCGCTTACCTCACCCGCCGCCTCATCCAGGCAGCGCTCATCCTGCTTGGCGTGTCGCTGATCACCTTTGCCTTGCTGTATCTTTTGCCCGCAGATCCGGTGCGCCAGATCGCCGGCCGCAGCGCGACACCGCAGACTGTCGAGAGCATCCGCCAGCAGCTCGGTCTCGACCAGCCTTTCGCCATTCAATACTGGCGCTATCTGACCAACCTGCTGAGTGGCGATCTCGGGCGCTCCTACATCCAGCGCTCGCAAGTCAGCGAACTGATCGTCGCGCGCCTGCCGGCAAGCCTGCTTTTGATGGTCGGCGCCATCTTGTGCGAGCTGGTCATCGGACTGACCATGGGCCTTGTCGCCGCGGTCAAGCGCGGCACGGCCACCGACCAGGCGCTGATGGTCGGCTCGTTCATCGGCGTGTCGGCGCCGCAATTCGTCGTCGGCCTGCTTTTGCTCTACGTCTTCGCCGTCAAGCTCGGCTGGTTTCCGATCGGCGGCTACGGCACCTGGCGGCATATGGTGCTGCCGTCGCTGACGCTCGGCATCCTCGGTGCTGGCTGGTATTCGCGCATGATGCGCTCGTCGATGATCGACGTGCTGCGCCAGGACTACATCCGCACGGCGCGTGCCAAGGGCCTTGCCCAGCGCGCCGTGCTGTTCGGTCACGCATTGCCCAACGCCATCCTGCCCGTCGTCGCCATGATCGGCATCGACATCGGCCTGTTCATGGGCGGCATCGTGGTGGTCGAAAGCGTGTTCGGCTGGCCAGGCATCGGCCAGCTCGCCTGGCAGGCGATCCAGCGCGTCGACATCCCGATCATCATGGGCGTCACGCTGGTGTCTGCCTGCGCCATCGTTCTGGGCAATTTGCTTGCCGACATTGTCGCCCCGTTCATCGACCCGCGCATCAAGCTGCGCTGATCCAAGGCCAACCAAAAGACTGCAAACCAAAAAGGGAACCTCGCATGAAACATTGGCTCACAACGACAGTCGCCACTTCAGCGCTCGCGCTGGCGCTCGGCATGGCTTCGGCCACGGCGCAGGAAACGCTCGACCCGAAAGCCAAGCAGGGCGGCGCCATCACGATCACCTACAAGGACGATGTCGCGACGCTCGACCCGGCAATCGGCTATGACTGGCAGAACTGGTCGATGATCAAGAGCCTGTTCGACGGCCTGATGGACTATGAGCCGGGCACGACCAAGCTTCGTCCCGAGCTCGCCGAAAGCTACGAGATCTCGCCCGACGGCAAGACCTTCACCTTCAAGCTGCGCAAGGGCGTCAAGTTCCACAACGGCCGCGAGATGACGGCCGAGGACGTGAAGTACTCGCTCGACCGCGTCACCAACCCCAAGACCCAGAGCCCAGGCGCCGGCTTCTTTGCCTCGATCAACGGCTATGAAGATTTCGCAGGCGGCAAGTCGGAAAGCCTCTCCGGCGTGACCGTTGTCGACCCCTCGACCGTCAAGATCGAGCTGTCGCGGCCCGACGCCACCTTCCTGCATGTCATGGCGATCAACTTCAGCCATGTCGTGCCCAAGGAAGAGGTCGAGAAATACGGCGCCGATTTCGGCAAGCATCCGGTTGGCACCGGCGCCTACAAGATGGCCGAGTGGACGCTCGGCCAGCGCCTGGTCTTCGAGCGCAACGCCGACTACTGGCACAAGGGCCTGCCCTATATCGACAAGATCACCTTCGAGATCGGCCAGGAGCCGATCGTCGCCCTGCTGCGTCTGCAGAACGGCGAGGTTGACGTTCCCGGCGACGGCATTCCGCCTGCCAAGTTCCAGGAAGTGATGGCCGATCCCGAGCAGAAGGCCCGCGTCGTCGAAGGCGGCCAGTTGCAGACCGGCTACGTCACAATGAACACGCAGATCGCGCCGTTCGACAACGTCAAGGTTCGTCAGGCGGTCAACATGGCGATCAACAAGGATCGCATCGTCAAGCTGATCAACAACCGTGCGGTGCCGGCCAACCAGCCGCTGCCGCCGTCGATGCCGGGCTACGACAAGGACTTCAAGGGCTACGCCTTTGACATCGAGAAGGCCAAGGCACTGCTCGGCGAGGCCGGCCATCCCGACGGCTTTGAAACCGAGCTGTTCGTCATGAACACCGATCCCAACCCGCGTATCGCCCAGGCGATCCAGCAGGATCTGTCGGCGATCGGCATCAAGGCCTCGATCCAGTCGCTCGCCCAGGCAAACGTGATTGCCGCCGGTGGCGAAAAGGACGGCGCTCCGATGATCTGGTCTGGCGGCATGGCCTGGATCGCCGACTTCCCCGATCCGTCCAACTTCTACGGTCCGATCCTCGGCTGCGGTGGCGCGGTACAGGGCGGCTGGAACTGGTCGTGGTACTGCAACAAGGACCTCGACGAAAAGGCGGCTGCCGCCGACTCGATCGTCGATCCTGCCAAGGCCGAAGAGCGCAACAAGATGTGGAGCGACATCTACGCCAAGGTCATGGCGGACGCGCCTTGGGCGCCGGTGTTCAACGAGCAGCGCTTCACCATGAAGTCGCCGCGCATGGGTGGCGACGACAAGCTCTACGTCGACCCGGTCCATATCCCGATCAACTACGACTATGTGTATGTAAACGATGTGCAATAACTGCAACTACACCATCCACGGACGCCACCATCACTTCGGCTGGGACAACTCGTTTGCCCCAGCCGAGCGGGTGGCGCCCGGCTCGACGATCGAATTCGAATGCCTGGATTCGTCGGGTGGCCAGCTCAAGGCCGACAGCACCGTCGGCGACATCGCCAAGCTCGACTTCGGCCAGATCAACCCGGTGACGGGTCCGATCTATGTCGAGGGCGCTGAGCCTGGCGATGCGCTCAAGGTGACGATCGATGCGTTCAAACCGTCCGGCTTCGGCTGGACGGCGAACATTCCAGGCTTCGGCCTGCTCGCCGACGACTTCAAGGACCCGGCGCTGACCATCTGGAAATACGACGCGACCTCGCTCGAGCCGGCGCTGTTCGGCAAGAACGGCCGCGTGCCGCTCAAGCCGTTTGCCGGCACCATCGGCAATGCACCCGCCGAAAACGGCCACCATTCGGTGGTGCCGCCACGGCGCGTCGGCGGCAATCTCGACATCCGCGATCTGGCGGCTGGAACAGTGCTCTATCTGCCGGTCGAGGTTGCAGGCGCGCTGTTTTCGGTCGGCGACACCCATGCCGCCCAAGGCGACGGCGAGGTCTGCGGCACGGCGATCGAAAGCCCGATGAACGTCGTTTTGACGCTCGATCTGGTCAAGGACGCGCGGCTGAAGATGCCGCGCTTCACCACGCCGGGCCCAGTGACGCGTCACCTCGATTCCAAGGGCTACGAAGTGACCACCGGCATCGGGTCTGACCTGATGACGGGCGCCAAGGAAGCCGTCGCCCAGATGGTCGACCTGCTGTCGGCGCGCTACCAGCTTGATCCGGTCGACGCCTACATGCTGGTGTCAGTGTGCGGCGATCTCCGCATCAGCGAGATCGTCGACATGCCAAACTGGGTGGTGTCGTTCTACTTCCCGCGCTGCGTGTTCGAATGACCGCAGTGGTGGACAACAAAAGCGCCGGGGCTGCCGCCCCGGTCGCTGGCAAGCCGGTGCTCGATGTCACCGGGCTGACCGTCTCGGTGCGCGGCGAAGACGGCGAGCGGCCGGTCGTCTCGGACCTCACATTCTCGTTGGCGCGCGGCGAAACCCTTTGCATCGCCGGCGAATCCGGCTCCGGCAAGTCGATGACGTCGCTGGCCATCATGGCGCTGCTGCCGCAGCCGGCAGCCAGGATTTCCGCCGGTTCGATCAGGCTTGGCGACACCGATCTCGCAACGCTTGATGAAGGCCGCATGCGCCGCATCCGCGGCAATCGCGTCGCCATGATCTTCCAGGAGCCGATGACCTCGCTCAATCCGGTGCTTTCGATCGGGCGGCAGCTGGTCGAGGCCATCGAGACCCATACCGGTTTTTCGCGTGCGGAATCGCGCAAGCTCGCGATCGAAGCGCTTACAGCCGTGCGCATTCCCGAAGCCGAAAGCCGGCTCAAGCAATATCCGCACGAGCTCTCCGGCGGCATGCGCCAGCGCGTCATGATCGCCATGGCGCTGGCGCTGAAGCCAGACGTGCTGATCGCCGACGAGCCGACCACAGCGCTCGACGTCACCGTGCAGGGCGAGGTGCTCGAACTTCTGCGCGACCTGCAGCGCCAGCATGGCACCAGCATCATCCTCATCACCCACGACATGGGCGTCGTCGCCGAGATGGCCGACCGCGTCATCATCATGCGCAACGGGCGCATGGTCGAGCAGGGCAAGGTCGCCGACATCTTCGAGCGGCCCGAAGTCGACTATACCCGCGACCTTCTCGCCGCCGTGCCGCGCATGGGCACTGGCGCCGCGCGCCATGGCTCCCGCGACAAGACCGAGCAGACAAATCCGGCGGCGGTCGCCGTGGCGCGCGATCTGCATGTACGTTTCGACCTGCATGGCGGCTTCTTCGGCCGGGTCAACCGTAGGGTGCATGCTGTTGAAGGCATAAACTTCTCCATCGCACCCAACGAGACGCTGTCGCTGGTCGGCGAATCCGGCTGCGGCAAGTCGACGACGGCGAAGGCCCTTGCCGGCCTGGTGCCTTACAGCGGCGAACTTTCGATCGGCGGGCGCAATTTGTCCGGCCTTGGCCGACACGAGCGCAAGGCGGTGCGCCGCGACGTCCAGATGATCTTCCAGGACCCTTACGCCTCGCTCGATCCGCGCATGCGCGTTGGCGATCTCGTCGCCGAGCCGCTCCTGATCCACAACATCGGCACACCAAAGGAGCGAAGCGAGCGCGTCGCTGCCCTGTTCGAGCGCGTGGGCCTGTCAGCTGACCAGATGGAACGCTACCCGCACGAGTTTTCCGGCGGCCAGCGCCAGCGTATCTGCATCGCCCGCGCCTTGGCGCTGCGGCCGAAGCTGATCATCGCCGACGAGAGCGTCTCGGCGCTCGACGTGTCGGTTCAGGCGCGCGTGCTGGAATTGCTGAAGGAACTGCAACGCGAATTCGGCGTCGCCTATTTGTTCATCTCGCATGACATGGCGGTGGTGGAAAACATCTCCGACCGAGTCGCGGTGATGTATCTCGGCCAGATCGTCGAGATGGGCACGCGCGACCAGATTTTTGCCAATCCGCGTCACCCCTATACAAAGCGGCTGATCGAGGCCGTGCCGATTCCCGACCCGGTGCAGCGTCGTGTTCGTTTCGCACGCATGGACAGGGAAATCCCAAGCCCGGTTCGCAAACTCGGCGACGAGCCAAGGAAGCTTGTGCTCGAGGACGTCGGCGGCGGCCATCTGGTTGCGGCATCGGATGCGTGACGGGCGGTGCCATGCCAACGCCACCTGCTATGCCAGATCATCATATCTGGATGCGAAGAATTCACTTCTCTGACTGACCGAACTTCCCTCAACTGACCAAGCTGCCATCGGCCCGATGCGAGGAACGCGGGCCGGCAGCCAAATAGCGTCAATCGGGAGGGCAAGACATCATGACACCTAAGATGATTGCGATCAGCTGCTCATTCCTGGCGCTGGCGGTCGGCATGGCTGCCGCCGAAGACTGGGAATCCAAGGTGCCGACCGAGATCAACATCACCGATCCCTATCTCAAGCAGTGGCATGACCTGACCTACGACAAGGCGCCGCCAGCACCCGTACCGGGCAAGGATTTTGGCATGGACGCGGCCACCGGCACGTTCGTGGCACCCCGCGCCACGCCCTTGGGCGAAGCGCCCAATTTCCCCGGCCAGCTGGAAGGTTGGGACGACAAGACCTACAGCCAAAATGTCGAGGAGATCGCGTTTTATCCGCATGTCAGCTCGCCCTGGCACGCCTGGCCTGATGTCGCCGACTTTAACGGCAAGCGCTACATGTATGTGCACGATCGTGACTACATGCGCGTGCTCGACATCACCGACGCGGCCAAGGCTACTGTCGTCTATTCCAAGGGCGGCGTGTGGGGGCCGGAAGGCTCCAGCGAGGATTGGGACGCCAAGACGGTCCAGGACTATTTCGGCGGCATCACCATGGCCTGGAGCGAGAAGCTCCAGAAGAATGTCGTCGTCGCTTCCTACGAAATCGGCCGCTTCGGCATTCTCGACAACAAGCGCACCCAGCCCGACATCGTCGAATCGCTGCGCAAATACAATTCACTAAAGGGCTTCAAGGTCTATGAGATGAACGGCCCGCTGCCGAGCGACTGGAAACTGATCGCGACCCGCACCACCGACACCAAGAACCCGGACGCGCCGATCGGCCAGCAGCAGGGCTCGGGCTCGCTCGACGCACCCGCATGGTTCGGCGGCAAATACATGTATCTGTCGGCCGCACCCGACGATTCCTACGCGCTGACTGAATACCCCGACTATCTGCACTCGCCGGGCTACCAGGTTTGGGACATGTCGGACCCGGCCAATCCGGTGTTCGTCAGCCAGGTCAAGGTGCCGGGCCAGGTGGTCGGCGACAAGGCGAGCGAGAACGCCTACCTGATGAACCCGCGCGCCGGCAACCGCACCTCGTGGATGGGCTCGCGCATGCCGCCATTCCTGCCGACGCCGGTGGAAAAGGGCGGCAAGATCGCCTTCGGCGCCATGGGCGGGCTTGGCCTTTACACCTTCGACCTGACCAACCCCGACAACCCTGAGATGAAGGGGCATGTCGGCATTGCGCCGAGCTTCGCAGGCACCGAGTTCGACAATGTCGACACCTCCCAGTACGCCCGCACCGGTTATGTCTTCGCCAACGGCTATCCGATGAACTCGAACTGCTACGAGCCCTACAAGGATGTGCTGGTGATCAACGCCAAGGATCCGGCCAAGCCGGAGATCGTGGCGACCTTGCCGCGGCCGACACCGCCCAAGGACGCGAACTTCACCGATTTCTGCCAGCGCAAGGGCAGTTTTGGGCCGAAGCGCTCGGGCACCACGCACCAGCCGGGCCATGGCCGCGACGGGCTCGCGCCATATGCCTTCTACAATGCCGGTCTGCAGCTCTTCGACGTCAAGAACCCCGCCGATCCCAAGATCGCCGGCTATTTCGTTCCGCGTTTCCCGACAGACAAGGAGATGCCGGATTACACTTACGACAATGCGAGCTTTGCGGTGTTCACCGAATATGACCGCAATATCATCTGGCTGTTTGCGATCGACGGCGTCTATGCGCTGAAGACACCGCTGCTGGGCGAACCCAAGATGGGCATGAGCGACAAGGTCTGGCCGCCGCGCGACTGAGAATCGAGATCGGCCGACAGCCGCCAATCCATCAACCCCGGCTTTACGCCGGGGTTTTTGTTTTCAAGTGACTTGTGCCTGATCAATGGCCGGGGTGCAGCGCGTCGTTCAGATACATGCAGGTCAGCATGGTGAAGATGTAGGCCTGGATCACCGCCATCAGAAGTTCGAGCCCGGTGAGCGCGACCGTCATCGTCAGCGGCAGGATGGCGGCGAAGATGCCGAGGGTTCCCATGCTGCCGAGGCTGACCACGAAACCGGCGAAGACCTTGAGCGTGATGTGGCCGGCGAGCATGACGGCGAACAGACGCACCGAATGGCTGATCGGGCGCGAGATATAGGAGACGATCTCGATCGGCACGATGATCGGCGACAAGAGCAGCGGCACACCGGAGGGCATGAACAGGCGGAAAAAGCCGAGGCCGTTCTTCCAGATGCCGTAGATCGTGACCGTACCGAACACCAGCATGGCGAAAGCGAAGGTCACGATGATGTGGCTGGTGACCGTGAACGCGTAGGGGAACAAGCCCGCGAGATTGGCGATCAGGATGAAGACAAACAGCGAAAAGACGAGCGGAAAGAACTTCATGCCGCTCTCGCCCGCATTGTCGCGCAGCGTCTTTGACACGAACTCGTAGATCAGTTCGGTGATCGACTGCAGGCGGGAGGGCACCAGCGCTCGACCGCTCGTCGAAAGCATGAGGAACAACCCGCCGAACACCACTGCCCCCACCATATAAGCGGCGGAGTTGGTGAAAGCGAATTCCTGCCCCGCAAACTCGAAGAGGGTGAAAATCGGCTTGATTTCAAATTGTTCTATTGGTCCGGCCACAGTGCCTCTCCGGTCGGTTCGATTGCTGATGCGAAAGCGCGCGCACCGGAGCCATATCCGGAAGCCAAAATTGACCAAGCGTGCCTACGGTCCGCCAAAAGCGGTTCCGCAGCTTTTTCGCGATTTTTGAGATGAGTTTCGGTCGGGGTAGCAATTATTGGCGCCATCTTTTGGATGGGGCCGTCCCCGAGCGTTCAAGGCACTGGTCGTCCAGTGCGTGGGCTTGTTAGCCTAAGCGGCACGCCACGGCAAGGCACGAGGTGACGCGGCGCAGGGCCGCGTCACAGATTAGATATGCAGCGCATGGCCAAGCGTGCGCAAAGAGGCCTCAAGGAAAGCCTCGCTCTGAGTTGGATGGGCATGGATGGTGCCGGCGATATCCTCCAGCCGTGCGCCCATCTCGATGGCCAGGCTGAAGGCCGCTGACAGCTCCGAAACGCCAGCGCCGACCGCCTGGATACCGAGCACCAGATGGTTGTCAGCGCGCGCAACGATGCGCACGAAGCCGTCCTCGCTCGCCAGCGTCATCGCCCGGCCATTGGCCGAAAACGGGAACTGCGATGACTTGATCTCGATACCGAGGTTTTTTGCTTCGTCGGGCGACAAGCCTGCAGTGACGATCTCTGGATCGGTGAAGCAGACAGCGGGGATCGAGCGCTTGTCCCAGCTTCTTTTGTGGCCAGCGACGATCTCGGCGACCATTTCGCCCTGCGCCATGGCACGGTGCGCCAGCATCGGCTCGCCGGTGACGTCGCCGATAGCGTAGATGCCGCGCATCGAGGTGCGGCACTGTTCGTCGATGCGGATGAAACGGCCGTCGCGATCGAGGTCGATCTCCTCCAGCCCCCAGCCTTCGACAAGCGGCTTGCGGCCCACGGTGACAAGCACCTTGTCGGCCGCGATCTTCTGCTCGCTGCCATCGGCTGCCTCGACCAGAAGCGCATCGCCCTTGGCGCTGAGCCCCTTGGCCTTTGCACCCGTCATCACCTTGACGCCGAGCGCTTCCAGGCGCTTGGCGACGGGCCGCGTCAGTTCGGCGTCATATTGCGGCAGGATGCGCGGCAAGGCTTCCACGACGGTCACCTTTGAGCCCAGCTTGGCAAAGGCAGTGCCGAGCTCCAGCCCGATATAGCCACCGCCGACAACGGCAAGCTCAGCCGGCACGTGCTTGAGTGCCAGAGCCTCGGTTGACGAAATCACCTGCCCACCGAAGGGCAGGAACGGCAGTTCGACCGGCGCGGAACCGGTGGCAATGACGATGATTTCAGCGCGGATCACCTGCAAGCCGGTCTCGGTGTCGACCTCGACGGTCTTGCCGTCACGAAAGCGCGCCCAGCCCTGCACCGACTTGACCCTGGCCTTCTTGAGCAGCCCAGCCACGCCGCTGGTCAAGCGGCCAACGATACGATCCTTCCAGGCGACGGTCTTGGCAAGGTCGAGCACCGGCGCCGATACGCTGATGCCGAACGGACTGGTGCCTCCAGCCATCTCGGAGACCTTGAGATACTCATCCGCTGCATGGATCATCGCCTTGGAGGGGATGCAGCCGACATTGAGGCAGGTGCCGCCCGGCTTGGCCGCTTCGACGATCACCGTGTCGATGCCGAGCTGGCCGGCGCGGATGGCGCAGATGTAGCCGCCGGGGCCGGCGCCGATGATGAGAAGCTTGCAGGAAATTTCCTTCATCGCCTCAGCCTTCCATGAAGATCATTGCCGGCGCTTCGAGCAGCGCCTTGATGCGCTGGACGAAGACCGCCGCGTCCCAGCCGTCGATGACGCGATGGTCGAAGCTGGAGGAGATGTTCATCATCTTGCGCGGTATGAACTGGGTGCCGTCCCACATCGGCCGCACCATGATCTTGTTGACGCCGACGATCGCCACCTCTGGGTAGTTGATGACAGGCGTGGTGGCGACGCCGCCCATCGCGCCCAGCGAGGTGATGGTGATGGTCGAGCCGGTCAGTTCCTCTCGCGTCGCCGTGCCTGCCTTGGCGGCATCGGCAAGGCGATTGACCTCGGCGGCGCAGTCCCACAGGTCGCGCGCTTCGGCATGCTTGATCACGGGAACAACGAGCCCGCCCGGCGTCTGCGCGGCCATGCCGATATGCACGCCGGCATGGCGCATGACGACGCCGGCATCGTCGTCGAACAGCGCATTGAGCTGCGGTTGCTCGGCAACCGCCTTGACCAGCGCCCGCATCAGGAATGGCAACAGCGTCAGCTTCGGCCTGTCCGGCTTTTTCGACGCGTTGAGCTTGGTACGCAGTTCCTCCAGTGCCGTGACGTCGATTTCCTCGACATAGGTGATGTGGGGAATGCGCGACTTGGCCAGCGACATCTTCTCGGCGATGCGGCGGCGCAGGCCGACGATCTTGATCTCCTCGACCCCGGTCTTGGCCTCCAAGCCAGTTGCTGCCGGCTGTGCGCCGCGCGAGGCGAAAGCGTCGAGGTCTTCATGCGTGACCCGGCCAGCGGGACCAGTTCCTGGGACCTGACGCAGATCGATGCCGGCTTCCTTGGCGCGCAGGCGGACAGCGGGCGAAGCAATGGGCCGTTCGCCTTCCGGTCGGGGCAGGCCAACGGTCGCTTGCGGCATTGGCTTGAGTGCAGCGGCCGGTGTGGGAGCCTTCACAGCGGGTGTTGATTCGACTTTCTTAGCCGGCTCAGAAGCGGTTTCCGCGGCGACAGTTGGCGCAACATCCTTGCCCTCGCGCTCGGCCGGAGCGGGTGCTTTGGCAGGCGCCGTGTCAGCTGGCGCATCGCCGGCCACCTTGATCCGCACGATCGGCGAGCCGACAGCGACGGTGTCGCCGATTTCGGCGCCAAGCCAGCTGATCTCGCCATCGACCGGCGACGGGATCTCGACCGTCGCCTTGTCGGTCATGACGGCAGCAAGCACTGCGTCCTCGCGGACAAGGTCGCCGACCTTGACGTGCCATTCGACCAGCTCGGCTTCGGCCACGCCTTCGCCGACGTCGGGAAGCTTGATGACATGTTCGCCCATGCTCAGGCCTCCATCGTTTCAATCAGCGCCTGCCCGACACGCTTCGGACCGGGGAAATAGTCCCACTCCTGCGCATGCGGATAAGGCGTATCCCAGCCGGTGACGCGCGCGATCGGCGCTTCGAGGTGGTAGAAGCAGTGCTCCTGCACAAGCGCTGCAAGTTCGGCACCGAAGCCGGAGGTCAATGTCGCTTCATGGACGATGACGCAGCGGCGGGTCTTCTTGACCGAGGCGACTATGGTGTCGAGATCGAGCGGCAACAGCGTGCGCAAGTCGATGACCTCGGCGTCGATGCCGGTTTCCTCGGCAGCCGCCTGGGCGACATAGACCATGGTGCCATAGGCCAGCACAGTCACATCAGAGCCCGGCCGGCGGATCTCCGCCCTGCCGAGTGGCGTGGTGTAGTGCCCATCGGGCACCTCGCCCAGTTCGTGCTTCGACCATGCCGTGACCGGCCGGTCGTGATGGCCGTCGAAGGGGCCGTTGTATAATCGTTTCGGCTCCAGAAAGATCACCGGATCCGGATCTTCGATGGAAGCGATCAGCAGGCCCTTGGCATCGAGCGGATTGGACGGAACCACCACCTTGAGACCTGAAACGTGGGTGAAAAGCGCCTCGGGGCTCTGGCTGTGGGTTTGTCCGCCAAAGATGCCGCCGCCGGTCGGCATGCGCACGACGATCGGACAGGTGAACTCGCCATTGGATCGGTAGCGCAATCGTGCCGCTTCCGAAACGATCTGGTCATATGCTGGATAGACGTAGTCGGCGAACTGCACCTCGACGCATGGCTTGAGCCCGTAGGCGGCCATGCCGATGGCGGCACCGACAATGCCCAATTCGCTGATCGGCGCGTCGAAACAACGCGAACGACCGTATTTCTGCTGGAGGCCTTGCGTGCAGCGGAAAACACCGCCGAAATAGCCGACGTCCTCGCCGAAGACCACGACATCGTCATCGCGCCCCATGGCAACGTCCATGGCGCTGCGGATGGCTTCGATCATTGTCATGCGCGGCATGGCTTATACCCCCGCCTTCTGGCGCTGGCGCCTGAGATGCGGCGGCATCTCGGCATAGACACCCTCGAACATGTCGCGTGTCGACGGCTTACCGCCGGCATGCAAGGTGCCGTGGCTTTCCGCTTCCTTCTGCGCTGATATGACGGTTTCGAGGATCTCAGCCTCGGCCTGCTTGTGGCGCTCGTCCGACCACAGACCGCGCTTGATCAGATGGTTCTTGAGCCTGATCACCGGGTCGCCGAGCGGCCAGGCGTCGGACTCGGTCTTGGGCCGATAGGCGGACGGATCGTCGGAGGTCGAGTGCGCGCCGACACGGTAGGTGACATATTCGACAAGCGTCGGGCCGAGGTTGCGCCGCGCGCGTTCGGTCGCCCATTTGGCCACGGCATGGACGGCGAGATAGTCGTTGCCGTCGACGCGCAGCGCCGCAATGCCGAAACCAAGGCCGCGCGCGGCAAAGGTGCCGGAGCCGCCGCGGGCGATGCCCTGGAAGGTCGAGATCGCCCACTGGTTGTTGACGATGTTGAGCACGACGGGTGCCTTGTAGGTCGATGCGAAGACGAGCGCTGCGTGGAAATCGCTTTCCGCCGTCGCACCGTCGCCGACCCAGCCGACTGCGATCTTGGTGTCACCCTTGATCGCCGAGGCCATCGCCCAGCCGACGGCCTGGATGTACTGCGTCGTCAAATTGCCCGAGATCGAAAAGAAGCCGTGCTCCTTCGAGGCATACATCACCGGCAGCTGACGGCCCTTCAGCGGGTCACGCTCGTTTGAATAGATCTGGTTCATCATCTCGACCATCGGGTAGCCGCCCGCGATCAGCAGGCCGGCCTGGCGGTAGGTCGGGAAGTTCATGTCGCCGGGATTGAGCGCCTTGCGGAAGGCGCAGCTCACCGCCTCCTCGCCCATATGCTGCATGTAAAACGAGGTCTTGCCCTGGCGTTGCGCCATCTGCATGCGCGCATCGAAAGTACGCAGCGTCACCATGTGGCGCAGGCCTTCGAGCTGTTCCTCGTCGGTCAGCGTGCCGGCCCAGGGCCCGACAGCATCACCTTCGCGGTTAAGCACCCGGATGATCGAATAAGCGAGATCACGGATGTTGCGCGGATCGACATCAACCTCCGGTCGCATGACCGATCCGGCCTTGGGAATCGGCACGTTGGAAAAGTCGGGCGTCCCGCCCGGCCGAACCTCGGGCTCGGGCACGTGGAACTTGAGTGGCGAGGGATTGTCCGTCACGGATGTTCCTCCTGTCTCGCGCGCAGGCCAACTGGTCCTCCCTGCGCGGCAGACAATTTATGTCAGTAACGCTGACCTATTATCCCAACGCTTTGAAAACCGCAATGGCCGTCCGCGGTGAGTTTGGCATTGTCGCGACAATATCGAAAGCCCGGTTGACAGAAGGCCCGTTCCGCGCTCATCCTTAAGGCTCACCAGGGGGGTCCCGACAAGGGGCTGAGATACTGCTAGCTCGCGCAGCGCAGTGACCCGTTGAACCTGATCCAGTTCACACTGGCGTAGGGACGGTGCGAGGCTTCGCGGGTCGGCTTCTTCCGGCATCGGCATTCGAGCAAACGCTCGAAGTCCCTCAGGCAAGGTCTCACCTCCTCCTCATCGCACGAACTGGGTCTCCGTTGCATCAGAGCAAGGAGGCTCACCATGAATGCCCTGACCCCGACCGTCACAACAGGCGCACTGCCCGCCTCGAAAAAGGTCCACAAACCAGGTCTCATCCACCCCGGCATCCGCGTGCCGATGCGCGAAATCTCGGTGCACCCGACCGCCATGGAGCCGCCCGTCACGGTCTATGATTCGTCGGGTCCCTACACCGACGCGACTGTGACAACCAATATCGAGGGCGGCCTGGCCAGGCTGCGCGAGGATTGGATCGTCGCCCGCGGCGACGTCGAACGTTACGACGGCCGCACCGTGAAAGCCGAGGACAACGGCTTTGTCTCGGGCGAAAGGCTGACGCCGGAGTTCCCTGTCCGCAACAAGCCGCTGCGCGCCACCGGCGGACGCGCAGTCACCCAGATTGCCTATGCCCGCGCCGGCATCATCACGCCGGAGATGGAGTTCGTCGCCATCCGCGAAAACCTCGGCCGCGAGCAGTTGCGCGAGAAGATGAAGCGCGACGGCGAGAGCTTTGGCGCTGTCATTCCCGACTTCGTCACACCTGAATTCGTCCGCGAAGAAGTTGCGCGTGGAAGGGCGATCATCCCCTCCAACATCAACCATCCAGAGAGCGAGCCGATGATCATCGGCCGCAATTTCCTGGTCAAGATCAACGCCAATATCGGCAACTCGGCTGTGACCTCGTCGATGGCCGAAGAGGTCGAAAAGATGGTGTGGTCGATCCGCTGGGGCGCCGACACGGTGATGGACCTGTCGACGGGCCGCAACATCCACAACATCCGCGACTGGATCATCCGCAATTCACCGGTGCCGATCGGCACTGTGCCGCTCTACCAGGCGCTGGAAAAGGTCAGCGGCGTTGCCGAGGACCTGACCTGGGAAATCTACCGCGACACGCTGATCGAGCAGGCCGAACAGGGCGTCGACTATTTCACCATCCATGCCGGCGTGCGGCTGCCCTATATCCATCTGACCGTCGACCGGGTCACCGGCATCGTCTCGCGCGGCGGCTCAATCATGGCCAAGTGGTGCCTGCATCACCACAAGGAAAGCTTCCTCTACGAGCATTTCGAGGAAATCTGCGACATCTGCCGCACCTATGACGTCGCCTTCTCGCTCGGTGACGGCCTGCGCCCCGGCTCGATTGCCGACGCCAACGACGCAGCCCAGTTCGCCGAACTGGAAACGCTTGGCGAGCTGACCCAGATCGCCTGGGCCAAGGACTGCCAGGTGATGATCGAAGGCCCCGGCCATGTGCCGATGCACAAGATCAAGGAAAACATGGACAAGCAGTTGGAAGTCTGCGGCGAAGCCCCCTTCTACACGCTTGGGCCTTTGACCACCGACATCGCGCCCGGCTACGACCACATCACCTCGGGCATAGGTGCGGCGATGATCGGCTGGTTCGGCACGGCCATGCTTTGCTACGTCACCCCCAAGGAGCATCTCGGCCTGCCCGACCGCGACGACGTCAAGGTCGGCGTCATCACCTACAAGATCGCGGCCCATGCCGCCGATCTCGCCAAGGGTCATCCTGCGTCCAAGGTCAGGGACGACGCGCTGTCGCGGGCACGCTTCGAGTTCCGCTGGGAAGACCAGTTCAACCTGTCGCTCGACCCCGACACGGCCCGATCCTTCCACGATGCGACCTTGCCCAAGGAAGCACACAAGGTGGCGCATTTCTGCTCGATGTGCGGGCCGAAATTCTGCTCGATGCGGATTTCGCACGACATCCGCAACGAGGCGCGCGCCGCCGGCATGGCGGCGATGGCGGAGAAATTCCGCGATGGCGGCGACCTCTATATGGCGGTCGAAGGAACGGAGGCAGCAGGCCAGCCATGAAGGTGCTCATCCGCGGCGCGGGCGTCACCGGCCTGACGCTCGCCCATGAGCTGGCGTCGCGCGGTACAAGCGTCACGGTCGTCGAGCAGCGACGTCAGATCGCCGGCAATGCCTCATGGCAAGCCGGCGGCATGCTGGCGCCATGGTGCGAGCGCGAGAGCGCCGAAGTAACCGTACTGACCTTGGGCAGGCAGGCGGCGGACTGGTGGGACGCCGCCCTGCCTGGCCATGTCGTGCGCAACGGTACGCTAGTGCTGGCGCCGGCGCGTGACACCGCCGAACTCGACCGTTTTAGCAGTCGAACCTCTGGCCATGTCTTAGTCGACGGCGATGCCATCGCTGCGCTCGAACCAGACTTGGCAGGTCGGTTTTCGCGTGGGCTGTTCTTTGCAGAGGAAGCGCATCTCGATCCGCGCCAAGCATTGCTCGGCCTCAAGGAAAAGCTGACCCGGATGGGCGTGCATTTCGCGTTCGGCTACGGTGCGACGCAGACGCCTGGCACCGTAGACCTCGAGGTCGATTGTACCGGTATGGCGGCGAAGCACCCAGAGCTTCGCGGCGTGCGCGGCGAAATGCTGTTGCTGCGCACCACGGACGTCTCGCTGTCCCGGCCTGTGCGCCTGCTGCATCCGCGCATCCCGGTCTACATCGTGCCGCGCGCCAATAATCATTTCATGGTCGGCGCAACGATGATCGAAAGCGATGCCGCCGGCCCGATCACCGCACGTTCGATGATGGAACTGCTCAACGCCGCCTATGCGCTGCACCCGGCCTTCGGCGAAGCTGAGATCGTCGAGGCGTGCGTCGGTGTCCGCCCGGCATATCCGGACAATCTTCCGCGCATCGAGCATGACGGCAACAGGCTCAGCATCAACGGCCTCTATCGCCACGGCTTCTTGCTCTCGCCTGCCATGGCCCGGCAGGCGGCCGACATCATGCTCGGTCACCAAGCCAGCAAGGAGCTTGTCGATGAAGCTCATCATTAACGGCGAAAACCACGAGGTGGCCGCCGCAACCCTCGCCGCGCTGCTGGCCGAACTCGACTACGAGGGTGGCTGGCTCGCCACCGCGCTCAACGGCGAGGTCGTGCCGGCACAAGAGCGCAACGGTTGCGGACTCTCCGAAGGCGACCGCATCGAAATTCTCTCTCCGATGAAGGGTGGCTGATCATGCTGAAGCTCTACGACACTGAAGTCTCATCGCGCCTCTTGCTCGGCACGGCACTCTACCCCTCGCCCGCTGTGATGGCCGATGCGGTGAAAGCCTCGCGAACCGACATTGTGACCGTTTCGCTGCGTCGCGAGACTTCGGGCGGACGGGCGGGCCAGAAATTCTGGTCGCTGATCCAGTCGCTCGGCGTGCGCGTCCTGCCCAACACCGCCGGCTGTCATTCGGTCAAGGAAGCAGTGACGACGGCAAAAATGGCGCGCGAAGTGTTCGCCACCAACTGGATCAAGCTCGAGGTCATCGGCAACCACGACACGCTGCAGCCAGACGTGTTCGGCCTCGTCGAAGCAGCGAAGATTCTCGCGTCGGATGGCTTCGAAATCTTCCCCTACACGACCGACGATCTGGTCGTCGCCGAACGCCTTGTCGATGCCGGCTGCAAGCTTTTGATGCCATGGTGCGCGCCGATCGGCTCCGCTCGTGGCCCGCAAAATCTTGATGCGCTGCGCAGCCTGCGCGGACACTTTCCCAACCTGCCGCTGATCGTCGACGCCGGCATCGGCCGACCGTCACATGCGGCAGCCGTCATGGAGCTGGGTTACGACGCCGTGCTGCTCAACACCGCCGTCGCCAAGTCAGGCGATCCCGTCGCCATGGCCGCAGCCTTTGGCAAGGCGGTCCAAGCTGGCCATGAGGCATTTCTCGCAGGCCCGCTCGAACCGCGCGACATGGCCGTTCCTTCCACTCCCGTCATCGGCATGGCAGCATTCTCATGAAGCTCGACCCGTTCTATCTCATCGTCGATTCCGCCGCCTGGATCGAGCGGCTGGTGCCATCAGGCGTCAAGTTGGTTCAGTTGCGCATCAAGGATATGGGCGCG
Organism: Aminobacter sp. P4_H6_2; assembly: GCF_056400805.1. Classification (NCBI taxonomy): domain Bacteria; kingdom Pseudomonadati; phylum Pseudomonadota; class Alphaproteobacteria; order Hyphomicrobiales; family Phyllobacteriaceae; genus Aminobacter; species Aminobacter sp. P4_H6_2. Next base: position 2,860 of record NZ_JBFUKO010000021.1, on the reverse strand, counting down.
CCCGAACTGCGCCGCGAAATCCGCACCTCGAAAGCAGTCTGCGAGCGCCATGGCTGCCAGTTGATCGTCAACGACTACTGGGAAAAGGCCATCGAGGAAGCTTGTGATTTTGTCCATCTCGGCCAGGAGGACCTTGCCGACGCCGACCTCAAGGCGATCCGCAAGGCCGGACTGAAGCTCGGCCTCAGCACGCACGATCCCGCCGAGCTCGAAACAGCGCTCGCAGTCGAACCCGACTATATCGCGCTCGGACCGATTTATCCGACCATCCTGAAAGCCATGAAATGGGCGCCACAGGGCCTCGACCCCATTGCCAAGTGGAAGCGCCGCGTTGGCGACCTGCCGCTGGTCGCCATCGGCGGCCTCAACATCGAGCGCATCCCAGGCGTCTTCGCGCAGGGCGCCGACAGCGCTGCGGTGGTTACCGACATCACCCGCAATGCCGATCCCGAAGGGCGGACACGCGAATGGCTGGCCGCGACGGCCGCATGGCGATGACCCCGCATGTGCTCATCGTTGCCGGCTCGGATTCGAGCGGTGGCGCCGGACTCGTCCGCGATGTCGAGACCGTATCGGCCTTCGGCCTGCGTAGCTGTGTCGCCCTCACCGCCGTGACGGTCCAGACGCATGATGCCGTTGAGCGGGTCGAACAGATGCCGTCCGACCTCGTGGCCGACCAAATGCGCGCGGCCTTCGCCGCGAACCCCGTCGCGGCGGTCAAGATCGGCATGCTAGGAACGGCGGCGACCATAGATGCCGTCGCCTCGGTACTGGCGAGCAACCTGCCGGTGCCCGTCGTGCTCGACCCCGTGCTCGCCTCGACCTCGGGACGTCAGTTACTCGACGAAGACGCCGTCAACACGCTCAAGCGCAAACTGTTTCCGCTTTGCACGCTGGTTACACCCAACCTGCCCGAACTGGCGCTGCTCAGCGGCCTCTCCCTCGCCACGGGTGAAAACGACATCGTCAGGCAAGCCGAAAAACTGTTCGACGCGGGCGCACTGGCTATTCTCGTCAAGGGCGGCCACGCAACGGGAGCGGCAGCCACCGACCTGCTGTTCTTGCGGGGACGGGAGCCCATCCGGTTCGACGCGTCGCGCATCGCGGTCGCCATGCGCGGCACCGGCTGCATGCTCGCAAGCGCGATATCGGCACATCTGGCACAATATGAAACGCTGGAGATCAGCATCAGCAAGGCGAAGCGCCATGTCTTCGCCAAGCTGCTTGCGTCAAAGCCGTGAGAGCGACTTTCGGCCCTCAGCCAAGCCGCGCAGCGTGCCACCTCAGGTGATCATCCATGAACGTCGAGATGAAGTTGTAGGAGTGGTCGTAGCCATACTGCATGCGCAAAGTGAGCCCGATGCCCGCCTTCTTGCAAGCTTCGTCGAGCAGCCATGGCCGCAGGCCTTCCTGCAGAAAACCGTCGGCCGAACCCTGGTCGACCAGGAATTCCGGGAAACGCTTGCCGTCCTCGATCAGCAGCGTCGTGTCATAGGCGCGCCAGGATTTTTCCTCGGTGCCAAGATATTTCTCCAGCGCCGGCTTCGACCAGCCTGCCGTGCTGGGCTGGGCGATCGGCGCGAAAGCCGAGCAGCTCTTGAAGCGCTCGGGGTTCTTTAACGCGATGGTCAGCGCGCCATGGCCGCCCATCGAATGGCCAAAGATCGCCTGGCGCGACATGTCGGCGGGGAAGTTGGCCGCGATCAATACAGGCAGCTCCTCGGTGACATAGGAATACATGCGGTAATTCTTGGCGAACGGCTCCTGCGTCGCGTCGACGTAGAAGCCGGCGCCTGAGCCGAACTGCCAGTTGTCCTTCTCGTCCGGAATGCCTTCGCCGCGCGGGCTGGTGTCGGGGCAGACCACGATCAGGCCGAGTTCGGCCGCTAGGCGCCGATACTCGCCCTTGTCCATGACATTGGCATGCGTGCAGGTCAGGCCCGAGAGATACCAAAGCACCGGCACCGGGCCGTCCTTGGCTTGCGGCGGCACGAAGACGGCAAAGGTCATGTCGCAGGCGCAGGCCTCGGAAGCATGTGAATAAACGCCCTGGACACCGCCATGCGACTTGGACGTGGAAATGGTCTTCATCAGCTCTGCCTTCTCGTCAAACAATCTCGCCCCGGGCATAGCGGTCGGGCATGACACTCGCAACCTTGGACCAAACGAAACGTGTCGGCGACTATTCAAGCCGCCTTGGCAGGCCCTGCCGGGAATATCCCCGACATGACGGTAAAACCCTTGATGCGTTTGACACGATCGCACCAGCGGCGGATTGCCGGATAGTCCTGTCTTGATATACCGCCTTCTTCCGACAGCATGATGTAGGGGAAGCAGGCAATGTCGGCGACCGTCGGCTGTCTTGCCGAGCAGATCCAGTCGCGCCCCTCCTGCTCGCCGAACCACAAATGCTCGTCGAAGATGCGGAACAGCCGATGCGCGCCGGCCCGTGCCGCGTCAATATCGAAGTCGTAAAACAGCGCGTCATGCAGGCGCGCGGCAGACGATGTCGAGGTGATGCCATCGGCAAATGCCAGCCACTGGCTGATCTCGCCGAGAAGCGCCGGGTTGTCGCGCGGATACCAAGTGCCCGAAGCGTCATATTTCGAGGCGAGGTAGACAAGGATCGCCTGGGCGTCGCGCAGGATGAGGCCGTCGTCATCAATGACCGGCAACTGCCCCAGCGGATTGATCTTGAGGAACCATTCCGACTTGTGCTCGCGACCGGGATAGAAGTCGATCGGCACCGTCTTGTAGTCGACGCCGAGCATGCCCATCAGCAGGCGCAGCTTGTAGCAGTTGCCCGACAGTTCGTAGTCATAGAGCGTAATCACTGGGCAAACTCCTAGAGATCGAGGAC
>NZ_JBFUKO010000020.1:0-25500 GCF_056400805.1 Aminobacter sp. P4_H6_2 | reverse complement strand
GCAGGGGCACTGCCTTGGCCGAGCCCTGTTCAGCTGACACCTGATCGAAAACCTTGACCAGTGCTGCCCGTTCGTCGTTGCCGGCCTGGGGATACCACAGCGCCACGATATCGGCGTTGGTGCCGGCGGCAAACACCGAATCGGCGCGGAAGCCATGCGCTTCAAAATCGTAGCCGGCTGATTCCATCAGCGCGTTGGCCCGCGCCTTGTCGCCGTCGGCTGCTTTCAGCGCCATCATTTCGCCGATAGCGAACCACGTCGCCTGGAAATCGACAAGGGTTCCGTCCTTGTCGAAAAGTATGCCCTTGATGCCCCGCAATATGACTACTCCCGTTCTCTAAGCCGGTGGATATGCTCCACGAGGCCGGCTGTCGAGGAGTCGTGACGCGCGGCATTTTCTCGCCCCTCCACGACAGGCAACAGCCCGGTTGCCAGTTCCTTGCCGAGTTCCACGCCCCATTGGTCGAAGGCGTTGATGCCGAACAGCTGCGCTTCGACGAACACCCGGTGTTCGTAAAGCGCGATCAGCCGGCCGAGCATATGCGGGTCGAGCTTGCGGTAGAGAAGGGTCACCGACGGGCGGTTGCCCGAGAAGACGCGGTGCGGCGCGATCTTGTCGACTTCTTCTGATTTGATGCCCTTGGTCAGCATCTGCCGTCGTGCTTCCTCAAGCGTGCGGCCCTTCATCAGCGCTTCCGACTGCGCCAGGCAGTTGGCGAGCAGCAGATCATGATGCTCCTGAAGGTCGGGCTTATGGCCCTCAGCGGCCGCCAGGAACTCGACCGGGATGAAATCGGTGCCCTGGTGCAGCAGCTGGAAGAAGGCGTGCTGGCCGTTGGTGCCGGGTTCGCCCCAGACCAGCGGTCCGGTCGGCGTCACCACGCCACCGCCGGCGAGCGTTACACTCTTGCCGTTCGACTCCATATCGAGCTGCTGCAGATACGCCGGCAGCCGCGACAGGCGCTGGTCGTAAGGTATGACGGCACGCGCCGGGTAGTTGCACACCGCACGATGCCAGAAACCGACCAGCCCCATCAGCACGGGGATGTTCTTGAGCAGTGGTGCCGTGGCGAAATGCTGGTCCATGGCATGCGCACCGGCGAGGAAGTCGCGGAAATTTTTCGGGCCAATGGCAATCATGATCGGCAGGCCGATCGCCGACCACAGGGAATAACGGCCGCCGACCCAGTCCCAGAAGCCGAAGACGCGGGTGGGCTCGATGCCGAAGGCTGCGACCTTGTCGAGGGCGGTCGACACCGCTGCGAAATGGCTGCCCACCGCCTTCGCACCCAGCTTCTCTTCGACCCAGCGCCGCGCGGTGGCGGCATTGGTCATGGTCTCTACGGTGGTGAAGGTCTTGGACGCGATGATGAACAGCGTGGTCCCTGCGTCGAGGTCCTTCAGCGTATCGTGGATATGGGCGCCGTCGATGTTGGAGACGAAATGCGCGCGCGGCCCGTCGTGATAAGGCGCGAGCGCCAGCGTCGCCATGGCCGGTCCGAGGTCGGAGCCGCCGATGCCGATATTGACGATGTCGGTGATTTTCTTGCCGGTTGCACCCGCGGCCTTGCCCGAGCGGACATCGTCGGCGAATGCCGCCATGGCGTCGAGCACGGCATGCACGTCCACCGTCACGTCGTGGCCGTCGAGCATGACCGGCTTGCCCACAGGGTTGCGCAGTGCCGTATGCAGCACGGCGCGATCCTCGGTGACGTTGATGCGCGCACCCGCAAACATCGCGGCGCGCTTGCCCGCGAGGTCGACCGTCTGCGCCAGTTTTTCGAGCAGCGCCATGGTGGTGGCATCCACGGCGCATTTGGACCAGTCGAGCAACAAGTCACCATCAGTCGCCGAAAAATGCTGGAACCGCTTCGGGTCGGAGGCAAATGCCGCCCGCAAATTCTTCGGCGCGTCCTGATGATGGTTGCGAAGCGCGGTCAGCGCGGCATGAAAGGCTTGATCGATCACCTGGGAACTCCGGGAGTGTGAGCTGCTTGCGTCATCCTAGCAGACCTTGTGACTCAATGAAGGCGTCGCGGCGGACTATCGTTCCAAATTTCAATCGGTTCAATTGCCTTGCTCTGCAACCGTCGCTGGAAAGGTTCACTGGCATAAATCTATAGGATTAGAAAAATTGATTGGTGCAACCGCTTGTGCCAAGGATAGCTTTCTATGGTCCAGCAAAGCTAAAAAGACTGGACATGCGGGAAGAGTTCTATGCCACAGCGAAACGACACGGCGATCTGGTCAGGCTTGTTCCGGATTTCGGCAGAATCAGGTCAGACGCTTCAGGCCCAGATCAGGCAGGCGATCGTCGCCGCCATTCTCGATCGCCAGATCGCGGCTTCGATGCCGCTGCCCTCGTGCCGCATCCTTGCTGAAAAGCTCGGCGTTGCGCGCGGCACCGTGGTGCTGGCCTTCCAGCAGCTTGTCGATCAGGGCTTCCTCGTGGCGCGCGAGCGCCGGGGCCATTTCGTCAATCCCGAAGTGCTGGCAACGCCGGCCAAGCCGCAGCAGAAGAGCCCCGACCAGGCCAACGAGATCGATTGGAAGGCGCGCCGCCAGATCGCTGCCTCCGACATGCCGCCCCCGGCCAAGCTCGAGAACTGGATCAAGTCGTCCTACCCCTTCGTCTACGGCCAGTTCGACCCGACGCTGTTTCCGACCGCCGAATGGCGCGAGTGCAACCGCATGGCGCTGGCCGTGCTCGAAATCCGCAATTGGGCGGCCGACATGGTCGACCGCGACGATCCGCTTCTGATCGAGCAGATCCAGGCGCGCCTGCTGCCGCGCCGCGGCATCTTCGCCAATCCCGACGAGATTATCGTTACCCTTGGCGCACAGAACGCGCTTTACATGCTCGCCACGCTGTTGATGACCAAGGGCTCCAAGGTCGCGATGGAAGATCCGGGCTATCCCGATGCGCGTTCGATCTTCCGCCTGGCTGGCGCCGATATCGAGCCGGTTCCGGTCGATCATTCGGGCATCGTCACATCGGCGATACCGTCGGATGCCGGCTTTGTCTTCGTCACGCCGAGCCACCAGTGCCCGACAATGGTGCCACTCAGCGCCGAGCGCCGGCAGGACCTTCTCGCCCGTGCCATGCGTAACAACCAGATCATCATCGAGGACGGTTACGACAGCCAGTTGCTCGATGAGGCGCCGCAGCAGGCGCTGAAGAGCCTCGATCGCTCCGGCCGTGTCGTCTATGTCGGTTCGATGTCGAAGACGCTCGCGCCTGGCCTGCGCCTCGGTTACATCGTCGCCTCGGCGGATCTCATTGCCGAACTGCGGGCGTTGCGCCGCTTTATGCTGCGCCACCCGCCGGCCAACAACCAGCGCGCGGTCGCCCTGTTCCTTTCGCTCGGTCACCACGAGGCGCTGGTGCGTCGCTTGTCGACCGCCTTCACCGAGAGGCGCAAGCGGTTGGTCCAGGCGCTTTCGGCTTTCCTGCCAGACTGGCAGTCGACCGACTCCGCCGGCGGCACGTCCTTGTGGCTCGAAGGGCCACGCGGCACCGACTCGCGCGGGCTTGCGGCGGCTGCCGCTGCGCGCAGCGTCATCATCGAGCCGGGCGAGCGCTTCTTCGAGCATTCCGACAAGCCTACGCGCTTCATGCGTCTGGGCATTTCCTCGATTGCGCTTCAGCACATCGAGCCCGGAATCCGCGAGCTGGCGACCGCCGCCGGACGCCGCCCCGCGGCTGCATAATGCCCTTTGCCGGCGGCTCCTCCGCGCCGCCGGCTTATATCAGCGTTCTGGCATATCCGGCGGAATCCGCTGGCCCATAGTCTGGGCCAATGGACACGGCATAGTCGCGCAAAGGGAACGAGGCGACACGACGGTGGCATAATCACTGCGGGCCAGCCTCACAGAGTTCGGAGGACCTGCATGTCGCATGCCATCGAAAGCCATGACCTGTCGGCAGAGCAACGCTCGCGCCGATCCGGCGGCAGGGAGGCCAGGCGGGCGATGCGCGCAGCACCACTTGCCGACGACATCCGCCCCATCCGCGCCGGCCTCGAAGGTGGCCGCTTCCRGGCATTGGCGCCAAACGATCTCGAACGCATCCACGAAGCGGTGCTGACTCTGCTCGAGACGGTCGGCTTCGCCAACGCCATCCCAAGTTGTATCGAAGCGCTGACCCGGGTCGGCGCAACCTACAGCGACGACGGCCGCATTCGCTTTCCGCGCGCACTCGTGCTCGCCACCATCAACAACGCTGCCCGCAATTTCACGCTCTGCGGCCAGGACCCCAAACACGACATGCTGATCCAGGGTAAGCGCGTGCATTACGGCACCGCCGGTGCAGCCGTGCATCTTGTCGACGTCGAAAAGCGCGAATATCGCGAAAGCCTGCTGCAGGACATCTACGATGCCGCCCGCATCGTCGAGGGGCTCGACAACATCCATTTCTTCCAGCGCCCGATGGTGCCGCGCGACATTCCCGATCCGCTCGATATGGATTTCAATACCCTCTACGCTTGTGTCTCCGGCACCTCCAAGCATGTCGGCACCAGCTTCACAGTGCGCGAGAACGTCGCCCCGGCTCTTGAGATGCTTTATGAGATCGCTGGCGGCGAGGAGAACTTCCGAGCACGGCCGTTCGTCTCCAATTCCAACTGTTTCGTCGTGCCGCCGATGAAATTCGCCGAGGATGCCTGTGGCGTGCTCGAAGCCTGCGTCGATGGCGGCATCCCGATCCTGCTGCTCTCCGCCGGCCAGGCTGGCGCAACCGCGCCTGCGGCGATTGCAGGTGCGGTGGTCCAGGCGGTCGCCGAGGTGCTTGCCGGTCTCGTCTATGTCAACGCGCTGAAGCCCGGCCACCCCGCGATCTTCGGCACCTGGCCGTTCGTCTCCGACCTGCGCACCGGCGCCATGTCGGGTGGCTCGGCCGAGCAGGCGTTGCTGACGGCGGCCTGCGCCCAGATGGCCCAGTTCTACGATCTGCCCGGCGGCTCGGCCGCAGGCATGGCCGACTCCAAGCTGCCCGACATCCAGTCCGGCTACGAAAAGGGCATCACCAACGTCATGGCCGGCCTTTCCGGCCTCAATCTGGTCTATGAGTCCGCCGGCATGCATGCCTCGCTGCTCGGTTTTTGCCTGGAAAGCCTGATCATCGACAACGACATGCTGGGCCAATGCCTGCGTTGCGTGCGCGGCATCGAGGTCACCGACGCGGCACTGTCGATCGACACAATCTCGGAAGTCTGCCTCAACGGGCCCGGCCATTATCTCGGCAACGAGCAGACGCTCAGGCTGATGCAGACCGAGTACTTTTACCCCGCTGTCGCCGATCGTTTCTCGCCTAAGGAGTGGATCGAAAAGGGCAAGCCCGACCTGCTGGGCAAGGCGATCGCGGAGAAGAAACGAATCCTGGCCGAACGTTTTCCGCGCCACATTCCAAAAGCCACCGACGACAGGCTGCGCGCCCGCTTTGGCGAGCTGATCAAGTTGCCACGCGGTGGCATGGGCGGGTAGGGCAGATCGCCGCTAGTCGGTGCTCAGCCCGAAACGCTCGACGACATCGGGATTGATCAGCTTGGCGTGGAGTGCAAGCAGCACGATCTCCGCGTCGAAGCCGTCGCCTGCTTCCAGCGCTGCCTCGATCCGTTGCTCGGCTTCCTCCATGTAGTCGCGGCCATTGGCCCGCTCGAATGCTTCCGGCCCGGCGATGCAATAGCCAAACAGTTGCGCCACCGGCGGGTAGGCATGTGAAGGCGGGTCGTCTGGCCAATGATCCTTCATCAGATTGACGATGGTGAGCTTCACGCCTTCCGGCACCAGCGCGGGATGCAGGTCGACGCCGCGCAAGGCCGCGTCCAACTCGCGCAGATCGCCCGAGCGGCCGAACATGCCGAGAAATCCAAGGGAAGAGCGTCGTCTCGTCATGATGTCCCTGACCGTTTCCTCATCACCTAGGCGGTTTGGAAACGGAATTCAAAGGCCAACTGCGCGAGCATGGATGACGATCCAGCAGCGCTGACTGTCACTCCTTGAGCGACAGCCAGCGCGACCGGTGCACGTCACGGACATTGTCTTCGAAGCCGACAGCTTTCGGCGACACCAGGTTTTTCGATACGGCCCAGGTCAGCGGAATCACCGCCGTTTCGTCCAGTGCCATCTCTTCCGCGACCCGCAGCAGCAGGAGGCGCTCCGCCGCATCCTGTTCGGTCGCCGCCTTGTTGAGCAGAATGTCGAAGCCAGGATTCGAATAGCCCGCATAATTGTTCGGGTGGCCGGTTTTCATCAGCGCGAGTGAGTCGCTTGCGTCCGCATAGTCGAGGATCCAGCGCGCGCTGCCGGCAGTGAAATCGCCCTTTTTGAGCGCGTCTTGATGTTCGGGGATTTCCTCCCTGACAAACTCCACCTCCGCGCCGATCTCCTTCCATGCCTTTGCGACCGCCTCGCTGGTCTTGATCTGCAGGGGCAGGTTGGACGTGCGCAGTTGGAATTTGAGCGGCTTGCCGGGTCCATAGCCGGCGGATTGCATCAGCGTTGTCGCCTCGGCGACGCGCTGCTCGAGCGTCTTTGCGCTCCAGTCGGGCATGTAGGGCGTGTCCCCAAAACCCGGCACGCCGAGCGGTACCATCCCATAGGCGGCGAGCTGTCCGGTCTCCAGAACTGTGCCGATTTGCTCGCGGTCGATCACCATCGACAATGCGCGCCGCACCCGTGGATCGTTGAAGGGCCGTGTCTTCAGGTTGAGCACGTAATACCAGATGCCGAGCGCAGGCACGATGCGCGCCTCGCCTGGCCGGCTCGACTGCAGTTCATCCATTTGCGCGGCAGGGAACTGCGTGGCGATATCGATGTTGCCGGCCTTGTACGCCGCAAGCGTCGCGCCTTCGTCGTCGATGAAATGATAAACGACCTCGTCGAGCTCGACCTCGCCAGCCTCGCGATATCTGTCGTTCTTGACCGCGCGCAGCGTCTTCCCAGACTTCCATTCGGCGAGTTTGAAGGCGCCATTGCTCACCAGATGTTCCGGCTTGGCCCAGTCATCGCCGAACTTCTCGATGATGTGCTGCGGCACTGGATAGGCACTCGCCTGCACCAGCGCCTGCAGGAAATAGGGCATCGGCCGTTCGAGCTTGATTTCGAGTGTCTTGGCATCGGGTGCAGCCACGCCGAGCACTGCCGGGTCGGTTATCCTCCCGCCATTGAAGGCCTCCGCGTTCTTGATGGGGAACTGGATGAAAGCGAAATCGGCCTTGGTCTTGGGGTCGAGCACGCGGCGCAACCCAAGCAGAAAGTCGCTCGCCTCCAGCGCTTCGCCGTCGCTCCATTTCAGCCCGTCGCGCAGCTTGAACGTATAGGTCAAACCGTCCGACGACACTTTCCAGGATTCCGCTTGGCCCGCCACCGGAGTGCCGGAGGCATCCTCCGTGACCAGCCCTTCAAACAGATCGCCGATGATCAGGTCCGGCCAGTCGCCGGTCAATTTCTGCGGGTCGAGTGTCGCCGGCTCGGCCGATGTCTGGATATCAAGCGTCGCTGCCAGTGCCGMGTTTGTCAGCAATATCGGAACCAGGATGAATGCACTCAGCCAGGATGCGATGCGATTACGCATGGCCATTGCCCCTCTGTTGCTGTCGCAACCTACATCACGAGGTTGCATGAGTGAAGCTGCGCGCCTTTGCCTTTGCCAGCCGATTTTTCTCCCATCGATGGAATAGACCAAAATGTCTCCCGTTCCTCCCAGGCAATCACCAAGATTGTCGAAAAGGAGATGACAGATGAAAAAGATCATCGCCGTGCTTGGCGCGCTGCTGGTCGCAGCACCTGCTACGCAGACACCTGCGATGGCGGACAATGATGTTTCGAAATTCTTCAAGTCGGTCGTTTCAGGCGGCAAGAATTCGAGCGACCGTAGTGGTTGGTCGAATTCAAGCAGCAACCGCTCGTCCAATTCTTCGGACAATTCGAGTTCCAACCGTTCCTCGAACTCGTCGAACAACTCGAGCTCCAACAGTTCGTCCAATTCGAGCTCCAACTCGTCGTCCAATTCCAGTTCGAATTCCTCATCGAACTCGAGTTCGAACAGTTCGTCGAATTCCTCTTCCGACGACGATTGATCGCGGACACGGCATCATCAATCAGAAGGGCCGGTGGAAATTCCACCGGCCCTTTGCGTTTGGTGCAAGGCCTGCATCTTAACGTGGTGCCCGCGCGATCTTGCGATACCAGCCATCGGACGCGATGGTGTTGCGGAGGACGCGACGGCGGTCCTGCTCTTCATCCTTGCGCTCGGCGCGTATATCGGCGGTCAGTTCAAGCGCTTTGCGCTCGAAGGGGATGACCTGCACTAGCGGCGCGCCTTTTTCGATGATGTGCAAGCCGTCGGCGCCTGTCGCAAAGAACGGAAAGTGGATTTCGGCAGTATAGGTGTCGGTATCGACCACGCCCGAGACCAGTTCGAAGATGCCGTTTGGCCGGTTCAGCGGCTGCACGAACAGGCAGCTCCACCCGGGTGGCGTGCGCACGCTCCAGTAGTTGTGGAACTTGCACGGCGGCGCAGGCTGGCGCGGATTGCCTGCGACCTGATGCGCGCCGTGATTGCTGACCAGCGTTCGGTCGAAATCCCAGGCGGTATCTACCGTCTTGCCACCGTCAGAGATTTCCATGCGCACCGTGGCCGCGAGCCTGATGATCCAGCCTGCTGTCATGGCATCGAGAAACGGCATGCAGCGCTTGATGGTGAGGCCACTGTCTCCTGTCGAAAGCTTGGCCGGGTCGACCGCCGGCAACTTGCGGAACCAGTCGGGCAGGAAGGTCTTGGCCGGCACGGGCGGCGGGATGACGCCGTCATCCTCTGGGCGGCACAAAAAGCGGATCGAGGGCGGCTTCGGCGAAAATGGAAACATCTTTTTCTCCTGCGTGATGGCGGGAGAACGCGCGGGGCCGATGTCTATTCCATAAGGGCGGGCGCGTGAGGCAATCAGAGCAGGCTGCGCTTGACAGTGAACCTCTTCGGCAGTAATTAACCGATATGTTAATTAACGTGATTGCTAAATAAATGACCGACGATCGCCTCAGCGCCACCTTCTCCTCGCTCGCCGATCCGACGCGACGCGCCATTCTCGCCCGCCTGGCGCTTGGCGAGGCAACCGTCAACGAACTCGCCGAACCATTCGCCATGAGCCTGCCGGCGATCTCGCGTCACCTGAAAGTGCTGGAGCGCGCCGGCCTGATCAGTCGCGGCCGCGAGGCGCAGTGGCGGCCGTGCCGGCTGGAGGCAGGCCCGCTCAAGGACATTGCCAACTGGGTCGAGCACTACCGCCGCTTCTGGGATGCCAGCTTCGACCGTATGGCCGACTACCTCAAGGAATTGCAGACTGCTCAACCCAAGGGAGGACCCGATGACCGCAAGAACTGACACCGTCGCCGCCCAACCGCTTTCGCTTGAGTTCTCGCGCGTTTTCGACGCTCCGCCAGCGCTTGTCTTCAGGATGTGGTCAAGCCCCGAACATCTGACCCGCTGGTGGGGTCCGAAGGGCTTTACCTCTTCCGTCAAGAAGCTCGAATTCCGCAAGGGCGGGCGCTACCACCTGCTTATCCACGGCCCAAACGGCGAGGATGACAGCATGTCATCCGGCATGTCTGGCACGTTCCGCGAGGTCGTTCAGGGTGAAAAGATCGTCTTCACCTTCGCTTGGGATTACGACCCGGCCTGGGAAACGCTGGTGACGGTGACGCTTGCTGCCGAAGGCACGGGCACGCGGCTGACCTTCCGGCAGGAACCGTTCCTCGACGTCGAAACCCGCGACTCGCACATGGGTGGCTGGGGCGAATGCCTTGATCGCCTCTCCGACGCTCTCGCTGGCCGCCCGGTGATCTGAAAACAGCGCGCTCCGCGGGCGCGCCCGCCGACTTGCATATTCAAACCAGCGCTTGCCGAAGATCTCAGTCGCTTTTCGGATCGATGCGCCATGCCTTGGAGAAGACGATGTTGAAGACCTATCGCGGCAGTTGCCACTGCGGGGCTGTGCATTTCGAATGCCAGCTTGATCTTGCGCCATCGGGCCAGCGCTCCAAGCCCGAGCTCGACGGCATCTGGTGGACCTCCAGCTTTCGCTGCAACTGCTCGTGGTGCGCCAAGACACGGTTTTGGAAGGCCTTTGCCCGTCCGTGGGACTTTCGCGTGACGGAGGGCGCCGAGATACTGACCGAATACCGCTTCGGCGAGCGGGCCATCCGTCACACCTTCTGCAGCCGCTGCGGTGTCCATCCCTTCGCGACGGCCAGTTTTGAGCCGATGGGCGGTGATTTCGTCGCCATCAACGTCGCCTGTCTCGATGACGTTGCACCTGAAGAACTCGCCGCTGTGCCGATCACCTATGAGGACGGCCGCAACGACGCCTGGGACGGGCCGCCGGCTCAGACGGCCCACATGTGAGCGCCGGCCCAGTCATTGCAGCGAGCCGGCCGCAATGGTGCTGCCGGCGAAAAAGTCCAACGATGGAGAGCATGATGCAGCATGAAATCGTGTCACGAGACGAATGGCTGGCCGCGCGCGTAGCCCTGCTGGCCAAGGAAAAAGCAATGACCAGGGCGCGCGATCAGTTGAGCGCCGAGCGGCGCCAACTGCCCTGGGTGAAGATCGACAAGCAGTACTATTTCGAGGGTCCAGAGGGCAGGCTTTCGCTGTCCGACCTCTTCGGCGGCCGCAGCCAGTTGTTCATCAAGCATTTCATGATGGGCCCGGGCCAACAGCACCATTGCGTCGGCTGCTCGTTCGAACTCGACAACGCCGACAGCGTGATCGTCCACCTCGACAACCACGACGTCAGCTACGTCGCCGTGGCGCGCGCGCCGATTGCCGAGGTCGAGGCGCTCAAGGCACGCATGGGCTGGCAGGCGCGCTTCGTCTCTTCCTTTGGCAGCGACTTCAACTACGACTTCAATGTCTCCTATACGCCTGCGCAATTTGCGGCGAAGAAGGCGGTATACAACTTCGCGCCGCTCGATTTCGAAATCGAGGATCTGTCCGGTGACAGCGTCTTCTACAAGGACGAAGACGGCCAGATATTTCTGACCTATGCGAACTTCGGTCGCGGCAGCGAAATGTATCTCGGTGCCTACGGTATTCTCGATGTCATGCCCAAAGGCCGCAACGAAGCCGGGCCTTCCCACGACCTGACAAGTTGGATGCGGCCCCACGATATGTACGGCAAGGGTGGCATGGTCGAGCGCACCGGCCGCTACCATCCGGCCGATTGCAGTTGCGGCAAGCACGCCTGAGCGAGGTGATGCACCGATGTGCTGCGCCATTGGAGCGCTGATCATCGCCGTGATTGCAGCTTGGCGCCGCTTGCTGAAGGCGGCGTCGGGTTGGCATTCAGCATCGCGACGGGCTGCGGCGATTGCCGTGGCTCTGGGCCTTGGCGCTGGGACGGCAATTGCCGCGCAACATTTTCAGCATTACGGCGAACGCGCCGAAAACCATCGACGCACCATCCTGGCCGAGATTTGGTCTCAACCCATCTGCGATGGCAATTCTAAAGCAAGCAGCAGATATCGAGGCTGAACTCACCAAAATCCCGCGCGGCGATCCTTAGTGATTATCGCGCGGGATGCCCTTGGTCTGGGCGACGCGCTGGTACTTCACCGCCGGCTTCAGCACCATGCCCTCCGACAACTGGTCGACCATGCCGCGCTGGATCTCCTGCCACGGCGTCTGGTGCGCCGGGAAATGATAGCCGCCATTGTTCTGCAACTCGGCGCGGCGGCGGGTGATCTCGTCGTCGGTGACCAGAATGTCGGCGGTGCCTTTCTTCAGGTCGATGCGCACGCGGTCGCCCGACTTCAGCAGCGCCAAGCCACCGCCGACCGCCGCTTCCGGCGAGGCGTTGAGGATCGACGGCGAACCTGACGTGCCCGATTGGCGGCCATCGCCGATGCAGGGCAGCGAGTGGATGCCGCGCTTGAGCAGATAGGCGGGCGGCTGCATGTTGACCACCTCGGCGCCGCCGGGATAGCCGACGGGGCCGGCACCGCGCATGAACAGCACAGTATTCTCGTCGATGTTCTCGGCCGGATCGTCGATGCGGGCGTGATAATCCTCCGGCCCGTCGAACACTTTGGCCGTGCCTTCGAAGGCCTCGGGGTCGCGCGGGTTCGACAGGTAGCGGTCGCGGAACTCCTTCGAGATCACGCTGGTCTTCATGATCGCGCTGTCGAACAAATTGCCCTTCAGGTTGATGAAGCCGGCGTCCTTCTTGAGCGGATCGGCGACCGCACGGATGACCTTTTCATCGTGGTTTTCGGCCACGCCGCAATTCTCGCCCATGGTCTTGCCGTTGACGGTGGCAGCATCGGGATGCGGCAACAGGCCGGCCTTCATCAGTTCGGCAACGACCGCCGGCACGCCGCCGGCATGGTGATAGTCCTCGCCGAGGTATTCGCCGGCGGGCTGGAGGTTGACCAGCAGCGGCACATGGTGGCCGATCTTCTGCCAGTCGTCATTGTCGAGCGGCACGCCGAGATGGCGCGCAATGGCGTTGAGATGGATCGGCGCGTTGGTCGACCCGCCGATCGCCGAGTTGACGACGATGGCGTTCTCGAAGGCTTCGCGTGTCATGATGTCGGACGGCTTCAGATCCTCGCGCACCATGTCGACGATGCGCTTGCCTGTTTCGTACGAGATCTGGCCGCGCTCGCGATAAGGTGCGGGGATCGCCGCCGAGCCGGGCAGTTGCATGCCCAGCGCCTCGGCCAGGCTGTTCATCGTCGTTGCCGTGCCCATGGTGTTGCAATAGCCGACAGAGGGCGCCGAAGAGGCGACGATGTCCATGAACTGGTCGTAGTCGATCTCGCCGGCCRACAGCTTTTCGCGCGACTTCCACACGATGGTGCCCGAGCCTGTGCGCTCGCCCTTGTGCCAGCCATTGAGCATCGGCCCGACCGACAGGGCAATCGCCGGGATGTTGACGGTGGCCGCCGCCATCAAAAGTGCTGGCGTGGTCTTGTCGCAGCCGATGGTCAGCACCACGCCGTCGAGCGGGTAGCCGTAGAGCACCTCGACGAGGCTGAGATAAGCGAGGTTGCGATCGAGCGAGGCGGTCGGGCGCTTGCCGGTTTCCTGGATCGGGTGGCAGGGAAATTCGAACGGCACCCCGCCGGCGGCGATGATGCCTTCGCGCACGCGCTTGGCCAGTTCGATGTGGTGGCGGTTGCACGGCGACAGGTCGGAGCCGGTCTGGGCGATGCCGATCAGCGGCTTGCCCGATTGCAGCTCTTCGCGCGTCAGGCCGAAATTCAGGTAGCGCTCGAGATACAGCGCGGTCATGCCGGGATTTTCGGGATTGTCGAACCACTCCTGCGAACGGAGCTTCTTCGTCGTCTTGGTGCCGGCCATAAATTCCTCCCGAAATCCGGACCTGCATCGTTATGGCAAGGACTGAATCGCTGCAAGGGCGACGAAGGCGTGGCGCGTGGGGGCATGTGATCGGGCTGGCTTCGAAAGCGCTCGCTGGTCTCATGAGCGGGGCTGTCCTTGCGGCGCCGCGATGTTATGAAAGCGCCGCCAATGACATGAGAGCCCGTGCCTTGATCGACGACCGCCTCTACATCGACCCCGAGCTTGTGCAGTTCTACGACCTTGAGAACGAAGGCGGCGGCGACGTCGATTTCATCCTCCGTTTCGCCGGCGAGGCGAAGACCGTACTCGATCTCGGCTGTGGCACCGGTGCGCTGACAGTGGCGTTGTCTTCCGGTCGCTCTGTTACTGGCGCCGATCCAGCTGCCGCCATGCTCGATATCGCCCGCAAGCGCCCCGGCGGCGACAATGTCGAATGGGTCGAGGGCGATGCCCGTTCGCTGCGTCTCGGCAAGAACTTCGATCTTGTGCTTTTGACCGGCCACGCCTTCCAGGTGTTCCTGACGGCCGAGGACCAGCGGGCAGCACTCGATACCATTGCCGCCCATCTCGCGCCGGGCGGCCGTTTCATCTTCGATACCCGCAATCCCGCGGCGAAGGCCTGGCTGGAATGGGGCCCTGCTGACTCGCAACGCACTGTCGAGCACCCAACCTTCGGCGCGGTCGAGGCCTGGAACGACGCCGTCCAGGACGAGGCGACGGGTATCGTCACCTACGACACGTTTTACCGCGTGCCGGCCACCGGGCGGCAGTTCCATGCCCAGTCGCGCATCGCCTTTGGCGAGAAGGCGCCGCTTGCTGCGATGATGGCCGATGCCGGGCTTGTCGCCGACCGCTGGCTCGGCAGCTGGCAGGGCGCGCCCTATGCACCAGACGCACCCGAGATCATCCCGATCGGCCACAAGGGCTGACCGCTGCCGGCGTGATGGACAATCGCTGGACGCTGCGTTACCCCTCAAGGATCGGCATTCGGGAGGATTGCGCATGGCTTTGGTGATCGAAGGCGAAGAAAAGATCGCCGCCCCCATCGACGTGGTGTGGAAGGCGCTCAACGATCCCGAAATCCTGAAAGAGAGCATTCCCGGCTGCGAGAGCCTGGAGATGAGTTCGCCGACCGAGATGGCCGCCAAGGTGGTGCTCAAGATCGGTCCGATCAAGGCGACCTTTACCGGCGAAGTGACGCTGAAAAACCTCAACCCGCCGCACTCCTACACCATAGCAGGCGAAGGCAAGGGCGGCATCGCCGGCTTCGCCAAGGGCGGCGCCGACGTCACGCTGACCGAGGACGGGCCCGAAGCGACGATCCTCAAATACGAGGCCAAGGCCGATGTCGGCGGCAAGATCGCCCAGCTCGGCAGCCGCCTGATCACCTCGACCTCGAAGAAGCTCGCCGGGCAGTTTTTCTCGACCTTCGGCGAGAAGGTGGGAGGAGCGTAGGGGGATTTCGCTCGCCCCGTTTACGGGGAGAGGGTGGCCCGAAGGGCCGGGTGAGGGGCGGAGCCAAGTCTTTCACTGTTTGCGCTGCCCCTCATCCGCCTGCCGAAGAGACCAAGCTTGTCCGCCGCCACGCCCCGTTTCCGGTCTGGCCATTGCTAGGAAAAAGTTCGGGAAGCGGGGCGCGAGGCCGAGCCTTCCGATAGTAATTGTTTGGCGCGAACCTTGCGCCCCGCTCGGTGTTCTTGCCCCGCTCAGTCGCCTCAACGCTTTCGCGCCGCCAGCCGCCGCAAGGCCCGGGCTTGGGGGCTCATCACCCAGCAGGAGATCCGACCTCCCGCCAGCCCGGCACCGGCGCTTCCCCCCGATGCCCGGTGCGCACCGGGGTCCCGTGGAAGAACGCGAGGACAAGGATACGGCAGGTTTGAGAGGCGTGGAAAAACACGGGCAGTCTATCCACGCGGATTGCTGACAGACTTGCTGACAAGGCAATCGAAAGGCGGAGGCAGCAGCGTTGCGGAAGTGGCCGTTATCGTTGGCCTGCGATCAGGTGAAGAGCTTGAAAGCGCTGAAAGCGAAGTCGGAGGGATGGGCCTATTTCGGAAGGCATTCCACGGTGAAGGCGACGATGATCTGCTCCGGACCGGCTTTGCCGATGCTCTTCAGGTCTTCCAGGCCACTTCTCAGCCTGTCTCCCGCTTCCTTCAGGCTGGCCTCAAGTTTCGTCTTGGCTGCCTTGCATCGCTCTTCATTGGTAAACTCCTGGAACACAACGGTTGGAAGGAGCCTCCATTCCGACCTGTCATTTGTAGCAGCCGGACTGATTGAAAAGGAAAAGACATACATCAGGACCCACATCGGCATGCTCCACTTTTGGCAGACGGCCCGGCGGCCACAATTGCCAAGGATTGCTCTGATCGGGGCGCCTCTTCCAGATAGTAGTGCTCTACATTGCGTAGTCAGTCGGCGCTTTGTCGGTAACTTGGAGAGTACACCTTTCCACAGCGAGATGCGACCGCGCCCAAAGTTGCATCGTTGCAGGGGCAAGCGGAACAAGTTTCGGCCAACGGATGATTTTCCACGCCAATACAAGGTCGGAACGGATGTTCGGAGCCGAGTGCCACCGAGGTCCACGCAACCAAGGCCAACGAGGCCCGTCCCTACATCGTGGCACGCAGGAGATGACGTCGCCGGACGAGGCCGTCCAGTTCTGATCTTGGACGCGAGTTCGAGGGCTGCTTTAGGCAGTTGAATGCCCAGGCAGCCATTCAGTTTACGGCTTCAATGTCTTCCAGTTTCCAAGTCTTGTCGAAATAGGGTTCCGTCGGGCCATAGAAGCGGAAGATCGGGAACCATCCCTTTCCGGGAACGGTCTGTATCCAGTTCGCCTGCTGTTGGGGTTTGTCGGGGCCGAAATGGATGTCGATAGAGCCGTCTGCATTGACGATCGGCGATTTGTAGCTGCTGACTGACGGAAGAGGTTGATCGTTCTTCAGTTCGGACCGACTCAACGCATCGTAGACGACAACCGACCAAAAATTCTTGGCGGGGATGTCGGGCAGGATGTGCAACTTGTATGTCTTTGCGCCATCCAGAAAATCCCCTTTGCTGTCTCGGTATGTCCACAGATACTGCGATCCCTGACCGACATTCTTCGCCATCATGGCCGGAGAGTTACCTGCGGCCATGTAGTAGACGAAGTTCCGTGCATCGATCTGTGGCGCGCCTTCCTTGCTGAAGGTGTATGTCATTCYTTCCGGGACGGCCTCCCACTTGCGGTCATCATAATAGAACACGCGGGGATCAGGGGACGCGAAGGTGTTGGCGCGAGCCATGGCCCCGCCAAGTTGCGCCGCTTCAGACAGGATCGACTTCGTTTTCTCGTCTGGCTGGAACGGCTTGCCCTTCTCGATGCCGATTGCCTGCATCATCGAGCGTTCAAGCGGGCCGAAACTTTCGACGGGCTCTTCGTCGACAAGCTGGGCCAAGAGCTCGAAAAAGTGGAAATTGTCCGGAAAGACTGTGTTGATGTCCTTGCCCGAGCCGTTCAGGAACTCCATCGCCGGTGGCGACGCGGCGCCGGCAAGCGGGTAGACCTTGATCTGCTTCATCAGCGCGACGGCCTCATCGGTTTTGCCGTCGACCTGGAAGCCGCGAAGCCCAAGGGTGACTGAGTAGGTCGGCGACTTCGCCACGAAGTATCCCTTCGGCGCTTCGCCAGCGTAGCCAGGGGGCAGAACGAGGAACTTTCCGCCTTGGCCCTTGTCAGGACCCAACGGGCCGACATTCGGAAATGTATCGCTGCAAACCGTCCTGCAGAAAGCCGAGCATCTTCGGTGGGGCTTCGACGACGGTCGGTCCGTCCGCCTTCAGGTCGAGATGGCTGAGCGCATAGACGGTCTCGGTGTTCGCGGTGAGCAGTACTGTCTTCGCATCCATCAGGTCTTCCCAGACCACGACCTGATTGGGCTTTTTCGCTCCGAAGGCACGCAAACCTTCCCGCAAGCCAATCTCGCTTACCGGCATCAACTGGGTGAGGTAGACCTCCGTCGCCTGATTGAGCATTCGCAGGTCAAGGAGACGTTCAGCCGTATCACCAGCGGGGTAGCCACCCCTAAACTCGAAGTCGCCGGAGCGACTTTTCAGCGTTTCGGTACCAAGCCAGCCGTAGGGGTTCTGCTCTTGCGCGCCCACTGGCGCAGTGGCCAAGGCTGTGAGGATGACAAGTGAATACTCGATTGRACCGAGACGCATCATCCAACTCCTCGTGAGTGAGTCCAGAAAAGATGTACGTTTGCATATATTCAGCATGCCCAATCTCGCAAATGGCGATGATCAGGTAAAGGTGGCCCTGGTCCTTTTCGCCGATCTTGCCGGACGCAATAATTGCATCGCCTATCAAATGCCCGCCACAAACAAATCGGCCACCGTGAAGAATTTCTCCACGGTGGCCGACGGATGTTCAGGATGGGGCGGAGCCTTAGCCCCTCAGCTCGCGCCGCAAGATCTTGCCGACATTGGTCTTCGGCAGCTCGGTGCGGAACTCGATATGTTTCGGCCGCTTGTAGCCGGTGAGGTTTTCGCGGCAGTAGGCGATCAGCATCTCGACGGTGAGGTTGGGGTCCTTGCGAACCACGAACAGTTTCGGCACTTCGCCCGAATGTTCGTCGGGCACGCCGATGGCCGCGACCTCGAGCACGCCGGGATGCTGGGCAACGACGTCTTCGAGTTCGTTGGGATAGACGTTGAAGCCCGAGACCAGGATCATGTCCTTCTTGCGGTCGACGATCTTGGTGAAGCCGCGCTCGTCCATGAAGCCCATGTCGCCCGACTTGAAGTAACCGTCCGAGGTCATGGCCTTGGCGGTCTCGTCGGCGCGGTTCCAGTAGCCGGCCATGACCTGCGGGCCCTTGATGCAGATCTCGCCGACCTCGCCGAGCGGCAGGTCGTTGTCGTCCTCGTCGCGGATGGCGATGTAGGTCGAGGGCAGGGGCAGGCCGATGGTGCCGGTGAAATCGGGGGAGCTGGCTTTGTTGGCGGTYGCCACCGGCGAAGTTTCCGACAGGCCGTAGCCCTCGGTGATGTGGTTGCCCGTCGCCTTCTTCCAGCGCTCGGCGACCGGCCTTTGCACCGCCATGCCACCGCCGAGGCTGAGCATCAGCCCGCTGAAGTCGAGCTTGCGGAATTCCTCATTGTTGGTCAGCGCGTTGAACAGCGTGTTGAGGCCGGGGAAGATGTTGAACTTGAACTTCTTCAGCTCCTTGACGAAGCCGGGGATGTCGCGCGGATTGGGAATTAGCACGTTGAGCGCGCCCTGCTGCATGCCCATCAGCGCATTCACCGTCAGCGCGAAGATATGATAGAGCGGCAGTGCGCAGATGAAGGTCAGATGCGGCGGCTTGGGCCGCACGGTGTAGGCGTCCTCCACCCACAATGCGAGCTGGGCGACATTGGCCAGCACGTTGGCGTGGATCAGCATCGCGCCCTTGGAGATGCCGGTGGTGCCGCCTGTATATTGCAGGAAGGCGATGTCGTCGGCTTTGACGGCGACCGGCTTGAAGGTCTTGGTCGCGCCTTCGTTCAGCGCCGCCTGGAACGTGACGTGGCCGGGCAGCGACCAGGCCGGAACCAGCTTCTTGACGCGGCGCACGACAAGATTGACCAGCAGGCCCTTGAGCCCGAGCATCTCGCCCATCGAGGCAACGACCACATGCTTGACCTGGGTCTTGGCAACGATGGCCTGCAGCGTGGTGGCGAAGTTTTCGAGTATGACGATGGCTTCGGCACCGGAATCCTTGAGCTGGTGCTCGAGTTCGCGCGGCGTGTAGAGCGGGTTGACGTTCACCACCGTGTAGCCGGCGCGCAAGATCGCCATCATCGCGACGGGATATTGCAGCACGTTGGGCATCATGATCGCCACGCGCGCGCCCTTGGCCAGCCCCTTCGACTGCAGCCATGCGGCAAAGGCCGTCGACATGCGGTCGAGCTCGCCATAGCTCAGCGACTTGCCCATGCACGAAAAGGCCGGGCGACCGGCATATTGGTGGCAGGCAGCAGACAGAAGGTCGCCGATGGAGTTGTGGGCGAGCGGCGCGATCTCGGCCGGCATGTTGGCGGGATAGCTCTTCAGCCACGGCCTTGCGTCGGATTTGACGGCCACGGCCTTGGCAGGGGCGGCGGCTTTAGCAGCGGGCGCGGATTTCGCGGGCGCGGCTGCTGAATTGGTCTTGGCTGGAACAGCCTTTGCGGGCTTGGCAGTTGCGGGCTTGGCGGCCTCGGCTTTAGCCACCGCTGCCGGGGCCACGCCATTGGTTTTTGCGCCGGCTGGCTTTGCCTTGGCTGGGGCTGGCCTGGATGGTTCGGCCCTTGCCGTGGACGGCTTTACCTTGGCAGCTTCGACCTTGGCTGTGGCAGGCTTGGGGGCGGTCTTCGTTGCTACAGGTTTCGGGGCGGCTTTGACCGCTGGCTTTGCAGTTTCGACTTTCACAGCAGCAGCCTTGGCTGCAGGCTTTGTTTCGGTCTTCTTGGCGGGTGATTTGGCAGCCGACTTTGCGACCGCTGCTGTTGCCGTCGGCTTGGGTGCTGGTGCTGCCTTGGCCGGTGCGGTCTTCGGCTTTGCCGTCTTGGCGGGTGCTGCCTCAGCCTTCACGGCGGGCTTGGTTTCGGATTTTGCCTTGTCGGCTGGCYGGGTCGCCGCCTTCTTGGTGGTGGTCTGCGCCGTGCCTGCTTTGCCGGTGGATTTAGCCAATGCAACCTCCCTCGATGTTCTTGTTTCCGGCTGTGGTGGTCCGCCGGCTTTCGCCCTCGTCTACGTCGCAGCGCCATAAGAACAGTGCCGCGTCGGGGCATGTTGTAGTTGTTTGTATTGCTAGCTGACGTGCACGGCAAGTATCACCCAACGTCACCTTGGAGAACGAATTTCAGGATTCGCAGTTACATCGCGCAGCGCAGGTGAGGGCACCCCGAATTGCCCATCGTTGCGAAGATATAACTTTCCGCGGTCGAATCTAACGTGAAGTGCAAATTCCGGCGCGCGCAATGGAACTGACCAATTTCGACTATTTCGAAGTCATCTGTGGGTAAATTATTCTGCTTACCAAAGGGCAGGTAGACGGGGAGTTCCAATGCTCAATAAACGGTGCTTATATGCGCGCCTGCGAGCCTGAACTGGGATGGGCTTGGGCAAAATCATAGGGAGTGTTCAATGATCAAAAAAACGACCTTTGCGGCCGCGTTGCTGGCTGCAACCGTCCTGAGCGGTGCGGCGAGCGCGAAGACGTTCGTCTACTGCTCGGAAGGTTCGCCTGAAGGCTTCGATCCGGGCCTCTACACCGCCGGCACGACCTTCGACGCGTCTGCGCACACCGTCTACAACCGCCTGCTCGAGTTCAAGAAGGGCACCACCGAGACCGAGCCGGGCCTGGCCGAGAGCTACACGATTTCCGACGACGGCCTGGAGTACACCTTCAAGCTGCGTCCGGGCGTCAAGTACCAGACCACCGAGTTCTTCACGCCGAGCCGTGACTTCAATGCCGACGACGTGGTCTTCTCCTATGAGCGCCAGCTCAAGGCCGACAATCCCTGGAACAAGTATGTTGCGGGCGCTTCGTGGGAATATTCGGCCGGCATGGGCTTCCCGGAAGTCATCAAGTCGGTCGAAAAGGTCGACGACCTGACCGTCAAGTTCACCTTGACCCGCAAGGAAGCTCCGTTCCTGGCCAACATCGCGATGCCTTTCGCATCGATCATGTCGAAGGAATATGCAGACAAGCTGCAGGCCGACGGCAAGATGAACCAGCTCAACCAGATGCCGCTCGGCACCGGTCCGTTCAGCTTCGTTGCCTACCAGCAGGACGCCATCATCCGCTACAAGGCCAACCCGGATTACTGGGGCGGCAAGCAGAAGATCGACGACCTGGTCTTCGCGATCACTCCTGACGCATCGGTTCGCTACCAGAAGCTGAAGGCCGGCGAATGCCACTTGATGCCGTTCCCGAACGCTGCCGACGTCGCTGCGATGAAGACCGATCCGAACCTGAAGGTGATGGAGCAGGAAGGCCTGAACGTCGCTTACATGGCCTACAACACCACCCAGGCTCCGTTCGACAAGGCTGAAGTGCGCAAGGCGCTGAACCAGGCCATCAACAAGCAGGCCATCGTCGACGCCGTGTTCCAGGGTGCAGCGACGCCTGCAACCAACCCGATCCCGCCGACGATGTGGTCGTACAACAAGTCGATCGAAGACGATAAGTACGATCCGGAAGCATCGAAGAAGGCGCTTGAAGCCGCTGGCGTCAAGGACCTCAAGATGAAGCTGTGGGCGATGCCGGTTTCGCGTCCCTACATGCTCAACGCCCGCCGCGCGGCCGAGCTGATCCAGTCCGACTTCGCCAAGGTTGGCGTCACGGCCGAGATCGTCTCTTACGAGTGGGCTGAGTACCTCGACAAGTCGAAGGCCAAGGATCGTGACGGCGCTGTCATGCTCGGCTGGACCGGCGACAATGGCGATCCGGACAACTTCCTCGACACCTTGCTCGGCTGCACGGCCGTGGGCGGCAACAACCGCGCGCAGTGGTGCAACAAGGAGTTCGACGATCTGGTGAAGAAGGCCAAGGAGACGACCGACCTGGCCGAGCGCACCAAGCTCTACGAGCAGGCGCAGGTTGTGTTCAAGAAGGAAGCTCCCTGGGCGACCATCGACCACTCGCTGTCGATCGTCCCGATGCGCAAGGGCGTTGAAGGCTTCGTCCAGAGCCCGCTTGGCGACTTCRCCTTCGACGGTGTTGACATCACCGAGTAAGGCTGCCTAAACAGGCCAACCTTGGGTTGGGGCGCTTGGGTCACAAGCGCCCCAATGCACATTTTGTGCTACCCTTACCGAAATTTCGGACATTCACTTAAAAGGTCTGACATGCTCCGGTTCCTGTTGGGGCGGCTCGCCGTCCTCATCCCGACGTTCATCGGGGTTTCCATCATTGCATTCTCGTTCATCCGACTTCTGCCTGGCGATCCCGTCGCCCTTTTGTCAGGCGAACGCGTCATGTCGCCAGAGCGGCACGCGGAAATCTCCGCCCAGCTCGGCTTTGACCGACCGATCGTCATCCAGTACCTCGACTATCTCTGGGGCGTTGTCCGTGGCGACTTCGGCACGTCGATCGTCACCAAGAGGCCGGTTGTCGACCAGTTCTTCGAACTGTTCCCGGCGACCGTCGAGCTTTCGCTCTGCGCCATCATCTTCGCCCTCTTGCTAGGCATCCCCGCCGGCATCATCGCCGCGATCAAGCGCGGCTCGGTCACCGACCAGGCGATGATGGGAACCGCACTTGTCGGCTTCTCCATGCCGATCTTCTGGTGGGGGCTGCTGCTGATCATGCTGGTATCCGGCGTGCTCGGCTGGACGCCCGTCTCCGGCCGCATCTCGCTGATGTATTATTTCCCCTCCGTCACCGGCTTCATGCTAATCGACTCGCTGCTGTCCGGCCAGGCCGGCGCGTTCAAGTCGGCCGTCAGCCACCTGATCTTGCCGACCATCGTCTTGGGTACCATCCCGCTCGCCGTCATTGCCCGCCAGACGCGTTCGGCGATGCTCGAAGTGCTGTCGGAGGATTATGTCCGCACGGCGCGTGCCAAGGGCCTGTCGACCTTCCGTGTCGTCGGCATCCATGCGCTGCGCAACGCCATGATCCCGGTCGTAACCACAGTCGGTCTGCAGGTCGGCGTGATGCTCGCCGGCGCGATCCTGACCGAGACGATCTTCTCCTGGCCGGGCATCGGCAAGTGGATGGTCGATTCCGTGTCGCGCCGCGACTATGCCGTCATCCAAGGTGGCCTGCTGATGATCGCTGCCGTGATCATGCTGGTGAACCTCGCCGTGGACCTGCTCTACGGTCTCATCAATCCGCGCATCCGGCACTAGGAGGACGTCATGTCTCAAGCTGCTGCAACAAGCGCCATTTCGACCGATCCGTCCCGCCGGGCGCGATTGGCCGAATTCTGGTACTATTTCTCCGAAAACCGTGGCGCCGTCATCGGCCTCGTGTTCTTCATTTTTCTGGTGCTGCTGGCGATCTTCGCACCGCTGATCGCGCCGCACGATCCGACCCAGCAATACMGCGACGCGGTTCTGGTTCCGCCGTTCTGGCAGGAGGGCGGCCGCGCCGACTTCCTGCTCGGCACCGACGCCGTCGGCCGCGACATGCTTTCGCGCCTGATCTACGGCACCCAGTTCTCGCTGTTTGTCGGCGTCATCGTGACGACGCTGTCGCTCGCCGTCGGCGTCACCTTCGGTGTCATCGCCGGCTACTACCGCGGCTGGGTCGACACCGTCATCATGCGCGTGATGGACATTATCCTGGCATTCCCCTCGCTGCTGCTTGCGCTTGTGCTGGTTGCCATCCTCGGGCCGGGCCTGGTCAACGCGATGATCGCCATTTCGCTCGTGTACCAGCCGCATTTCGTGCGCCTGGCGCGCGCAGCCGTAATGAGCGAAAAGACCCGCGACTACGTCGTCGCCGCCAAGGTCGCAGGGGCGAGCCATACCCGCCTGATGTTCAAGACGATCCTGCCGAACTGCATGGCGCCGCTGATCGTCCAGGCAACGCTGTCGTTTTCGAGCGCCATTCTCGATGCGGCGGCACTGGGCTTCCTGGGCATGGGCGCGCAGCCGCCGACGCCGGAATGGGGCACCATGCTCGCCGAGGCGCGCGAATTCATCCAGAGCAAGTGGTGGGTGGTGACACTCCCCGGCGTGGCGATCCTTATCACCGTGCTGGCGATCAACCTGATGGGCGATGGCCTGCGCGATGCGCTCGATCCGAAGCTGAAGAGGTCCTGACACATGGCACTTCTTGAAATCGAAAACCTGGTCGTCGAATTTGAGACGGCCTCCGGCCCCTTCCGGGCGGTCAACGGCGTGTCGATGAAGGTCCATGAGCGCGAGGTTCTCGCTATCGTCGGCGAGTCAGGCTCGGGCAAGTCGGTGTCGATGCTGGCGGCGATGGGGCTTTTGCCCTGGACGGCGAAGGTCACCGCCGACAAGCTGACCTTCAACGGCCGCGACCTGCTTGCCATGCCCGCCAACGAACGGCGCAAGATCATCGGCAAGGACATCGCCATGATCTTCCAGGAGCCGGTGGCGAGCCTCAACCCGTGCTTCACCGTCGGCTTCCAGATCGAAGAAGTCCTGCGCGTCCATTTGGGGCTCGACAAGGCCGCCCGCCGCAAGCGCGCGATCGAACTGTTTGAATCTGTCGGCATTGCCGACCCGGCCGAGCGCCTTGGCTCCTACCCGCACCAGATGTCTGGCGGCCAGTGCCAGCGCGTGATGATCGCCATCGCGATTGCCTGCAATCCCAAGCTGCTCATCGCCGACGAGCCGACGACCGCGCTCGACGTGACGATCCAGAAGCAGATCCTCGATCTGCTGATGAAGCTGCAGGCCGACCACGGCATGGGCCTGATCATGATCACCCACAATATGGGTGTCGTGGCCGAGACCGCCGATCGAGTGGTCGTGCAGTACAAGGGCCGAAAGATGGAAGAAGCCGACGTGCTGACGCTGTTCGAAAACCCGAAGAGCAATTACACGCGCGCTCTGCTGGCGGCACTCCCGGACAATGCGACGGGCGACCGCCTGCCGACGATCTCGGAACTCTTCGTCGACGACGAGAACCTGGAAGGGGCTGCACGATGAGCGTCATTCTCGAAGCGCGCAACATCGTGCGCGACTACCACGTGCCCGGCAGCTTTTTGAAGAAGGCCAAGACCGTGCACGCCGTCAAGGGCGTGAGTTTCACGGTCGAGAAGGGCAAGACGCTGGCGATCGTCGGCGAAAGCGGCTGTGGCAAGTCCACGCTCGGCCGCATCCTGACGCTGATCGACCCGGCAACCTCGGGCGACCTGCTGATCGAAGGCAACAAGGTCGACATCGCCAAGGGCGATCTGACGCCGGAGATGCGCCGCAAGGTGCAGATCGTGTTCCAGAATCCCTATGGCTCGCTCAACCCGCGCCAGAAGATCGGCGACATCCTGACCGAGCCGCTGGTCATCAACACCGACACGCCCGCCGACGAACGACGCGACAGGGCGATGAAGCTGCTGAAGAAGGTTGGCCTCGAAGAGAAGCACTACAACCGCTACCCGCACATGTTTTCGGGCGGCCAGCGCCAGCGCATCGCGATCGCGCG
>NZ_JBFUKO010000019.1:0-25682 GCF_056400805.1 Aminobacter sp. P4_H6_2 | reverse complement strand
GACCGACGCAGGGCACGGCATTCAGGCATTCGCGCGACGGCAGGCAGGCCGCGCGGCGGGCCTGGGTTTGTTCGCCTTCGTGGCCTTCGGCCTGGCGGCACTCGGTACCTGGAATGTCGCCGACCCGAGCTTCAGCCATGCCACCGACAGCCCCGTCACCAATGCCATGGGTTATCCCGGTGCTGTGTTCGCAGACCTTGCCATGCAGTTCTTCGGCCTGGCCTCGGTCGCGGCGCTGATGCCGGCGGTGATCTGGGGCGTGCTGTTTGTCACCGCGCGTGGCGTCGACCGCATGCCCAAGCGCGGCCTTGTCTGGTTTGGCTCGGCACTCCTTGCCGCGGCAATCGCGGGCTGTGTCGGCGCGCCGCCAACCTGGCCACTGCCGACCGGTCTTGGTGGCGTGTTCGGCGACATGGTGCTCAAGGTGCCGGGCCTGTTCATCGGTGGTTATCCGACCGGACTGATTGCAACGGTCATAGGCGTGCTGTTGATCGCCCCGGCGATCTGGCTGTTTGCCTTTGGTGCCGGCTTGCTGAAGCGTGAGAACGGCTTTGCGGTGGTCAATCCCAAGCCCAAGCCCGACATGCGCGAGCAAGATTTCGCCAGCTTCGACGATGAGGAAGACGACGACAACGAGGGTGTGCTGGCGCTCGGAGCGATCACGCATTGGTGGCTGTCGGCCAAGGCCTATATGCGCCGCCGCGCCGCCAAGCGCCGAGAGCTGGAGGGCTACGACATGCCGCCGGTGAAGCGCGAAAGCGCCTGGCGGCAGGCTGCCGAGCGCGTCGAATCGGCCGAGCGCGCCGAACAGCGCGTTACAACAGGCGGCCGCGCGCGGGTCGAGCCCGAGTTCTTCGCCCAGATGGTGGCGCATGAGCGCTCGGTTTCCATCGATCCGGAAGACCAGGACGTCTTCGGCGACGACGACATGGACATGTCGCCCGAGCCGCGCCGCGGTGCCAATGCCCAGGTGCAGAATTTCCGCTCGCCGGCGAATGGCTCTCCAGCCGCGCGTGTTGCAGCACCCGCACCCCGACCGGCTCCAGGCGCCCGCGTCCAGCGCGAGGCGCAGACCACGCTGATCGGGGCCGAGACCTTCGAGATGCCGTCGCTGCATTTCCTGGCCGAGCCCAAGAACGTGGTCCGCGATGCCTCCTTGTCGAAGGACGCGCTCGAACAGAATGCGCGCCTGCTTGAAGGCGTGCTTGAGGACTTTGGCGTCAAGGGCGAGATCATCCATGTCCGTCCCGGTCCGGTCGTCACCCTCTACGAGCTTGAGCCGGCGCCCGGCATCAAGTCGTCGCGCGTCATCGGCCTTGCCGACGACATTGCGCGTTCGATGAGCGCGATCGCCGCGCGCGTCGCTGTCGTGCCGGGACGCAATGCCATCGGCATCGAACTTCCCAATGCCAAGCGCGAGACCGTCTATCTCAGGGAGATACTGGCGAGCCGCGATTTCGAGACGACCAAGGCCAAACTCGCGCTGGCGCTCGGCAAGACCATCAATGGCGAGGCGGTCATCGTCGACATCGCCAAGATGCCGCACGTGCTCGTTGCCGGTACCACCGGCTCGGGCAAGTCGGTGGCGATCAACACCATGATTCTGTCGCTGCTCTATCGCATGACGCCGCAGGAATGCCGGCTGATCATGATCGATCCGAAGATGCTCGAACTGTCGGTCTATGACGGCATTCCGCACCTTTTGACGCCTGTCGTCACCGACCCGAAGAAGGCTGTGGTGGCGCTGAAGTGGACGGTGCGGGAGATGGAAGACCGCTACCGCAAGATGTCCAAGGTCGGCGTGCGCAATATCGACGGCTTCAACGCCCGCGTCAGCCAGGCCGAGAAAAAGGGCGAGCAGATCTCACGCACCGTGCAGACCGGCTTCGACCGCCAGACCGGCGAGGCGATCTACGAGACCGAAAACCTCGATCTGGCGCCGCTGCCCTACATTGTCGTCGTCATCGACGAGATGGCCGACCTGATGATGGTCGCCGGCAAGGATATCGAAGGTGCAGTCCAGCGCCTGGCTCAGATGGCGCGCGCGGCGGGCATCCACGTCATCATGGCGACCCAGCGTCCCTCGGTCGACGTCATCACCGGTACGATCAAGGCCAACTTCCCGACGCGCATCTCGTTCCAGGTGACGTCGAAGATCGACAGCCGCACCATCCTGGGCGAGCAAGGTGCCGAGCAGCTGCTTGGCATGGGCGACATGCTCTACATGGCCGGCGGTGGGCGCATCCAGCGCGTCCACGGTCCGTTCGTTGCTGACGAGGAGGTCGAAAAGGTCGTCGCCCATCTCAAGCTGCAGGGCGTGCCGGAGTATCTCGACGCCATCACCGAAGACGACGGCGAAGACGATGACGAGCCGTCGGGCAAGGGCGGTGGCGGCAATGGCGGCGGCGGCAACTTCGAGGAATCGGACGATCCCTACGACCAGGCGGTGGCCGTGGTGCTGCGCGACGGCAAGGCCTCGACCAGCTACATCCAGCGTCGGCTGGGTATCGGCTACAACCGTGCCGCCTCGATTATCGAGCGGATGGAGAAGGAAGGTATCGTCGGCGCCGCCAACCATGCGGGAAAACGCGAAATCCTGGTGCCGACCGAAGACGACAAGATGTGAGGACGGAACCAGCGATCACGTTTTCGCGTTGATGGCGTGACGCGGACATGTGTCAAACTTCAGCCCCACTGGGCGGCGATAGAGTTGCCGAACTGGAATGAGACGAGAGTTATCGGCATGACAGACAATCTTTTTGCCACCAAGGGTGGCTTTGGCCTGACGCGGCGCCGCCTGCTTGGCCTGGCAGCAGCGATGGCGCTGACCGCAGCACCAGTGATGGGGCTCAGTTCGCAAGCGCAAGCCCAGTCATCGGAAGCCGCCCAGCGCATAGCCGACCACTTCTCGAGCGTGCGCACGATGTCGGGCGAGTTCGTGCAGTTTGGCCCGCGCGGCGAGCAGACGGGCGGCAAGTTCTTCCTGCAACGCCCGGGCAGGATCCGTTTCAACTACGAGGCGCCGTCCAACTTCAAGGTCATCTCCGACGGCCAGTCGGTGGTCATCCTGAATTCCAAGATGCGAACCTCCGACCTTTATCCGCTGTCGAAGACGCCGCTGAAGCTTTTGCTCGACGAGCGCATCGACCTCAGCGGCAACAAGGTCAAGAGCGTCACCGAAGAAGACGACCTGACCACCATCAAGCTTTCGGACAGGCAGGTGTTCGGCAACTCGACCATCACCATGATGTTCGATCCCAAGACCTATGAACTCAGGCAGTGGACGATCACGGACGCGCAGGGCAAGGACACCACCGTGATGGTGTTCAACGTCAAGCAGGGCGGCGCATTTCCCGCCGACACGTTCAAGATCGACTACAAGCTCAACCGCGAGCTCAACACCCACAAGAAGAACGACTGAGCCTTGTTCGCCAACCCTGTCCTGCTTAGCAGGGGCGAGGGATGAGACAGTCTTTGCGGCTGCGTTGCCCGGCTTAGTTGTGGACAGCGGCGCCGGTGAGGCCGCGCCCACCTTCTAGCCTTGTCATTGCGTGACCGTGCTGTCAGTTTCCGCCGCAACGTCTTGCCGGAACCTGCTATGCCCTTTTCCATCGCTACCTGGAACATCAATTCCGTGCGCCTGCGCATGCCGCTGGTCGAGCGGCTGTTGAACGAGTACGCGCCCGACGTCTTGTGCCTGCAGGAAACCAAGTGCCCTGACGACCAGTTTCCGTCGGCCGCGTTTCGCAAGATCGGCTACGAACACATCGCCATCCATGGCCAGAAGGGGTATCACGGCGTCGCCACGGTGGCGCGGCGGCCGCTTGAAATCGTGGAGAAACGCCGCTTCTGCGAGATCGACGACAGCCGACATCTGTCGGTGCGCTTCGATGCCGGCGGCAAGAAGGTGACGCTGCACAATTTCTACGTTCCCGCCGGCGGCGACGAGCCCGATCCGGAGATCAACCCGAAATTCCGCCACAAGCTCGACTTCGTCGCCGAGATGAACGCGATCCGCGCCGAACAGGACGACACTTCCGCCTCGGTGCTGGTCGGCGACCTCAACATCGCGCCACTCGAACACGACGTGTGGTCGCACAAGCAACTGCGCAACGTCGTCAGCCACACACCGGTGGAGACCGAAAGCTTCGAGGCGATGCGCAAGGCCGGCGACTGGGTCGACCTGATGCGGCTCAATGTGCCGGACGACCAGAAGATCTACACGTGGTGGAGCTACAGGGCGAAGGATTGGGAGATTTCCAATCGCGGCCGCCGGCTCGATCATGTCTGGTCCTCGGCGAACCTCGCGCCTGATCTCGCCGGCATCGACATAGTGAGTGCCGCGCGTGGCTGGGAACGGCCGTCGGATCACGTGCCGGTGATTGCGAGGTTCAATCTGGACTGAAGTTTAGGTCCGGCCGGCAGTTGGGGCAGGCCGGCTTCGCCGGTTTACCCCGACCTTGCCAGCTTCGCGGCATGGTTCCCGACACTCTCCGCTCATTCCACTCGCTCACGAGGTCGGGAATGACGGGCTTAGTTGGCACCAGAGCACAAGCTGTTGCCGTGTCCAGAAGCCCGGCCGACTGCAGCTACTTGCCGAATCGCGGGGCCATGCTTTCTATCCGCGCGATCATGTCCTGGAGGTCTTCGAGGATGTGCTGGTGCAGCCGGGCGGCGGCCTCGGGATATTCCTCCAAAATGCGGTGGAACATTTTCCGGTTGAGGCGGATGACCTCCGAATCGATGGCCGCTGCCGCACTGGTCAGCCGCCTGGTGTCGGCGATCAGTGCAAGTTCGCCGAGCATCGAGCCGGGTCCGGCCGAGCCGACTTCGGCGCGCGGTCCGTCAACCTCGCGGTAAAGCGCTATTCGTCCCGATATGACGACATAGGCCGAATCGGCCTCGTCATCCTCGCGATAGAGCTTGCGATCGGCGGGGAGATGCACATTCTCCGCGCCAAAAGCCAGCAAACGCAGCTGTTCTTGTGTGAAGCCCTCAAATAGCCTCACGCCGGACAGGATGCGGATGTCGTCATCCAGCGCCATTATGTCCCCGACTTCTCAGACCGGCTCCCCCTTGTCGTTAGCCGGCGGCCCCACTCGCCGGGTAAACCAGTCAGGGGACCAGCTTGTATCCGCCGCTTTCTGTCACAAGAATTTCCGCATTGGAAGGATCGCGCTCGATCTTCTGGCGAAGACGGTACACATGCGTTTCCAACGTGTGCGTCGTGACACCTGAATTGTAGCCCCAAACCTCTTCGAGAAGTACGTCGCGGGTGACCACCTTCTGGTCGGCCCGGTAGAGATATTTGATGATCGAGGCCTCCTTTTCGGTGAGCCTGACCTTGCCGCCGCGCGCGTCGATGAGAAGCTTCTGGCTCGGCTTGAAGGTGTAGGGCCCGACGGCGAAGGTGGCATCCTCGCTCTGTTCGTGCTGGCGCAGCTGGGCGCGGATGCGCGCGAGCAGGACGGCGAAGCGGAACGGCTTGGTGACATAGTCGTTGGCGCCGGCCTCGAGACCGAGGATCGTGTCCGAATCGGTGTCGTGGCCGGTCAGCATGATGATGGGCGCCTTGTAGCCGCCCTTGCGCAGGATCTTCACCGCCTCGCGGCCATCCATGTCGGGCAGGCCGACATCCATGATGAGCAGGTCGATGAGGCCAGCGCGCGCTGCGTTGACGCCCTTGGTGGCCGAGGCCTCCTCCAGGACTTCGAACTCCTCATAGAGCGCGAGCTGCTCGACAAGCGTGCCGCGCAGATCGTCGTCATCGTCGACAATGAGGATGGTGCGTGAGGTCATGGAGCATCCGTTGTTTTAAAATCAAAATTCTGTTGACCACAGACTATGGATGCGGAAGCTGACTGCGACAACCATTGACCGGGTGATTTGTTCCGCGATGCGATCATACAAGAAAAATCAAAGGCGTAATTGGGGCGGATGAATTTTTGCGCAAGGGCATTTCCACAATCGTCGTAAGGGCCAAACCCGGCGACCCGACCAAGGGCCTGCTGCAAGTGGGTGCAACGGTGTTTCCTTGTGCGCTGGGGAGTGGCGGCATTTCGGCCGACAAACGCGAAGGCGATGGCGCGACGCCGCTCGCGACGATGCGTCTTTTGTCGGGCTATTTCCGGCGGGATCATTTCGCAGCGGGCCAGACGCGGCTTGCCATGCGCGCGATCGCGCCTGATCTCGGCTGGTGCGAAGTGCCTGAGGACCGCAACTATAACAGGCCGGTGAAGATCCCTTATGGCGCGAGCCATGAGCGGATGAAGCGCGACGACCGGCTCTACGATGCCTGCATCGTGCTCGACTGGAACATCCGGCCGCGACGGCGCGGACGCGGCAGCGCCATCTTCTTTCACCTGGCGCGGCCGGGTTTCAGCCCGACGCAAGGCTGCGTGGCGGTGACGGCACGCGTGATGGCGCGGCTATTGCCGCATCTTTCGAACCGCACGGTGCTGAAAGTGGTGCGCTGAAGAAAGCGGCCCGAAGATGGGAGACTATCTTCGGGCCGAGTGTGCTCCCAGAGTGAGCTTGGGAGATCAGTTCAACGGTGGTCGTGGCGGCGCGGCTGTTGCCAGCCGATATCGAGCAGCCCGAGCCGGCCTAGATCGGCGTCGACTGCCTTCGCGATATCCTTGCAAGGGATGCCGGTGTCGCGGCGATAGTGTTCGGTCAGGCARCCGAAATCCTGGGCGGGCACGTTGAGGGCTGCCTTCATCTGGCGGAACCAATCCATGACCGGCTGCAGCCGGGCCGGCTGGACGTATGGGGTTTTCAGGATATCGGTCGACATGGTGTGGTCCGTTTCGTCCGGATATCAAATCCGGTTTGACATTGCTCTAACTGGTCCCATGATGTGGCGTTGAAAGACAAAAGAGAAACGAGTAGTTCTTTCTCAATCATCAAATTCAGCTTGAAGATCCATCGATGCGCTTCGTACCCGGGACACGTGCACTGCGGACGCTGGAGGCTGCCGGTCGGCATCTGAATTTCACGCGTGCCGCCGACGAACTCGGCCTGACGCCGGCGGCGGTCAGCCATCAGATCAAGGAAATCGAGGATCAGCTCGGCGTCGTGCTGTTCACCCGCACCAGCAGAAGCATTCGGCTGACCGAGGCGGGGGCGGCGCTGTGCGATGCCTCGTCGGATGCCATCGAGCTGCTCAACCGGGCCGTCTCCAAGGCGCGAAAACTGACGCGCGGGACCGCGCAGCTGAAGGTTACGCTCGACGCGCAATTCGCCGGCAAGTGGCTGATGCGGCGCGTCGATGGTTTCCGCAAGCTGCATCCCGATATCGATCTGCGTTTCGACATCAGCTACGACGTGCGCGACTTCGATCTCGACGACGTCGATGTCGGCATCCGCTTTGGCATGGGCAAGTATCCGGGCCTCGTCGCCGAGCGGTTGTTCGACAACATGATCATCCCGGTGTGCAGCCCCAAGCTGCTGGCGTCGGGGCCGCCGCTGCGCGTGCCGCGCGACCTGTTCCACCACACGCTCGTCCACATCGAATGGTCGCAGCAAGGCGTGACCTGGCCGAACTGGCGCATGTGGATGGCGGCCGCCGGCGTCGACGATTTCGACGACAGCCGCTCGATCGTCTTCACCAATTCGTCCGACGCAGTGCAGGTGGCGATCGACGGCAGTGCGGTAGCGCTTGCCGATTTCGCCATGGTCGCCAATGACCTGTCAGAGGGGCGGCTGGTGCGGCCGTTTGAACTGGGCATCAAGGTGTCGCGCGAGTTCGCCTATTTCCTTGTCTATCCCAAGGCGACTGCCGAAGATCCGCGGATTGTCGCGTTCCGGGAATGGATTTTGGAAGAGGCGGCGCAGACGCAGACTTAGTCAGGCGAAGCGCCAGACGGTGGTGCGCTTGACCTCGGCGTCCTCGAGCGCGCGGGTGACCGGCACCTCATAGGTGGCGAGCTTTTCCAGACGTTCCTTGGGCAGGTAGGAGCGGCCGGGGTCGCCGACGAGCACGTCAGCGCCGCGTTGGCGCAGGGCCGAAAACCACGGTATGAGACGGTCGGCGAAGGGCTTTTCGTAAAAGACATCGCCGGCGAGCACGACGTCCCAGCCATCGTCGCGCCCGACCTGGTCGGCGCCAATGAAATGGACGTCAACCGCGTTGGCATCGGCATTGAGCCGGATCGCTTCTTCGCAGAATGGGTCGATGTCGGCGCCGACGACTGAAGCAGCACCCGCCTGCATGGCGGCGATGGCGACAAGACCGGAGCCGGAAGCGAAATCCAGCACGCGCTTGCCGGCAACTGTATCAGGATGGTCGAGCACATAACGCGCCAGCCCTTGTCCGCCGGCCCAGGCAAAGGCCCAGAAGGGCGGCGGCAGGCCGATCTCGGCCAGCTGTTCTTCGGTGCGATGCCAGAGATCATGCGCCTCGTCGGCGAGATAGAGCGCGACTTCGGGCACATGCGGCGGCCGCATCAGTGCCGTGTTGGCGCGGATGAAGTTTTCCGCGCTCTCGGGTGTGAGTTTTGCCACGGAACCTGTCGTCACGGCGCCTTGTTGAGCCCGGCCATGCGGCAGACTTCCTGCCATTCGTCCGGTGTCACCGGTTGGACGGAAAGACGCATCGAGGTGACCAGTGCCATCTTCTCAAGTGCCGGATTGGCCTTGACGTCGACGAGGGTGACGGACTGAGGAATCTCGCTGTGGTAGCGGATGTCGACGCATTCCCAGCGTGGATCGTCGGTGGTGGTGTCGTGATGCGCCAGCGCGCAGACTTCGGCGATGCCGACGACCTCCAGCCCCTCATTGGAGTGGTAGAAAAAGCCGAGATCGCCAATCTGCATGGCGCGCATGTTGTTGCGCGCGAGATAATTGCGCACGCCGTCCCATTGCGTGCCTTCCTTGCCCTTGGCCTTCAGCATCTCCCAGGAGAATTTGAACGGCTCGGATTTGAACAGCCAGTAATTCTTGTCGCTCATTCGTTGCGTCCCCTCGATCTGCTCGGCTGGAATCAGGCGCTGGCCGGATTGTTGAACACCCAGTTCCACGGCCGGATCTGGACGTTCTCAAACAGCCCGGCCTTGGCGTAGGGATCGGCGTCGGCGATCGCCTGGGCTGATGATGTATCGGCGGCCTCGATGACCACGAGGGAACCGTCCGGCTTGCCGTCGGCGTCAAGGAAGGGGCCGGCGAATTTGAGGGCGCCCTTGGCGTTCAAATCGTTGAGGAAGGCGACGTGATCGGGACGCGCGTCGAGGCGAACCTGAAGACGGCCCGGCTTGTCCTTGCAGATCAGTGCGAAAAGCATGTTTGCATATCCTCTTTGGTTCAGGAGTTCAGTCGGCTTCGGCGCGCAGCGGCCTGGTCATCAGGCCGGCGACGGCCTCATTGATGGTGATGGCGCGATCGAGCAGGGCAGCGACCGCTTCGACGATCGGCGCGTCGATGCCGCGCTCGCGGGTCAGGCGCGCGGCGATGTAGGCCGTGGCGACGCCTTCGGCGAGCGGCCGGCCGGAAAGTTCCTCGCCTTTGCCGAGCGCCACGCCATAAGCGAAGTTGCGCGATTGTACCGACGAGCAGGTCAGCATCAGGTCGCCGAGGCCGGACAAGCCCATCAGCGTTTCCGGACGGGCGCCGAAAGCCGCACCGATGCGGCGCAACTCGACGAAGCCGCGCGTGACAAGCGCTGCCTGTGCGCTGGCGCCGAGGCCAGCGCCGGTGACGGCACCGGCGGCGATGGCGAAGACATTCTTCAGCGCGCCGCCGATCTCGACGCCGATCAGGTCGTCGGTCGAATAGCAGCGCAGATTGGCGGCGGAAAAGCGCAAGGCGAGTGCCGAGGCCCGGGCTTCGTCTTCCGAAGCAACGACAACTGCAGTCGGCAGGCCCCGCGCCACGTCGGTGGCGAAGCTTGGGCCGGACAGTGCGGCGACCGGGTTTTCGGGCAAAATCTCCGTGGCGATGGCCGACAGGAGCCTGCCGGTATCGCGCTCGATGCCCTTGGCGCAAAGCACCAGAGGCACGTGGGCTGTGACATGCGGCTTGACCTGGGTCAGCACGGCACGCAGTGCCTGCGCCGGGGTGACGACCAGCACGCAGTCAGTGCCGGCAAGGGCCACGGCGAGGTCGGTGGTGGTGGCGATGCCGGTCTCAAACGTGATGCCGGGGAGATAGCGGGGGTTGGTTCCGCTGCGAATGGCTTCGACGCTTTCGCTGTCGCGGGCCCACAAGGTGACGGCATGGCCCGCGTGCAGCATGGCGAGCGCCAGGGCCGTGCCCCAGGCGCCGCCGCCGAGAACGGTGACCTTGTATGCGCTCATGCCTTGGCTCCCCGCCTGCCGGAGCCGACCACGGGTGCTGAGACGCTGTCCAGCGGCCAGCGCGAGCGCGGCACAAAATCGAATGCGTCTGGTTCAACGAGATTGGCGCGCAGCCGCTCGATACCGGCCCAGGCGATCATGGCGGCATTGTCGGTGCACAGCGCCATGGGCGGCGCGACAAAGCCGAAGCCGTTGTCGGCGCAGAGCTTTTCCAGCAAGGCGCGGATCTGCTTGTTGGCGGCGACACCGCCGGCAACGACGAGGGCCGGTGCTTTGCTGTCAGGGAATTCGTCGCGGAAACGCGCCAGTGCGCGCTTGACGCGGTCGCCGAGTGCATCGGCTACGGCCGCCTGGAACGAAGCGCAGATATCGGCGACATCCTGATCGCTTAGAGGTGCCACGGCAGTCGCTGCCTGGCGCACGGCGGTCTTGAGGCCGGAGAACGAGAAATCGGGTTGAGCCGAGCCCTTCATCGGGCGCGGGAAGACGAAGCGGGTGGCATCGCCCGACTGTGCAGCCTTTTCGACATTGGGTCCGCCGGGATAGGGCAGGGCCAACATCTTGGCGGTCTTGTCGAATGCTTCGCCAAGCGCATCGTCGATGGTGGTGGCCCAGCGTTGATAGTCGCCAACACCCTTGACCAGAACGATCTGGGTGTGGCCGCCGGAGACCAGCAAGAGCAGATAGGGGAAGTCGAGCCCGTCGGTCAGCCGCGCGGTCAGCGCATGGCCTTCGAGATGGTTGATGGCAATCAGCGGCTTGCCGGCGGCAGCGGCAATCGCCTTGGCCGTCATGAGTCCAACGATCAGCCCGCCGACGAGGCCGGGGCCGGCGGTCGCGGCGATCGCGTCGATGTCGGCAAGCGACAGGCCCGAATCCTCAAGCGCTGCCTCGACAATGCCGTCGAGCGCTTCGACATGGGCGCGCGCGGCGATTTCCGGAACGACGCCGCCAAAGGCCGCATGTTCCTCGATCTGGCTGAAGACAGTGCTCGACAGAATGCGCGGCGCTTTGCCTGCTTCGAGCGCAACGACGCTGGCCGCGGTTTCGTCGCAGCTCGTCTCGATGCCCAGAACACGGATCAATTGGTCGCTACCCTGCATGATTGCCCGGTGGTAAATTCCTAGATAGGAGGTACGGGACCGCCCCGCCAGCGCGGGGTTATCACGGACCAAGCGCTATGCAAACAAGAGCCTTGAGAATCGGAACACGCGGCAGCCTGCTGGCGCTCGCGCAAGCGCATGAGACGCGGGCGCGGCTGATGGCGGCGCACGCCTTGCCGGAAGAAGCGTTCGAGATCGTGACGATTTCGACCAGCGGCGACCGCATCCAGGACCGGCCGCTGTCGCTGGCCGGCGGCAAGGGCTTGTTCACCAAGGAGCTGGAAGAGGCACTTTATTCGGGCGAGATCGACTTCGCCGTGCATTCGTCCAAGGACATGCCGACGCAGTTGCCCGACGGACTCGAACTGTCGGCGTTCTTGCCGCGCGAGGATCCGCGCGATGCGTTCATCGGCCGCGCCGCGCCCAAGATCATGGAACTGCCTGAAGGTGCTGTCGTCGGCTCGTCGTCGCTCCGCCGCCAGGCGCTGATCCGGCGCATGCGGCCCGACCTTAACGTCGTGATGTTTCGCGGCAATGTGCAGACGCGCCTGCGCAAGCTCGACGAAGGCGTGGCGCAGGGCACCATCCTTGCCAATGCCGGCCTGCGGCGTCTCGGACTTGCCGAAATCATCACCGACCTGATGCCGCTGGACGTTTTCCCGCCAGCACCGGGGCAAGGCGCGATCTGCATCGAAAGCCGCATCGGCGACACAGATGTCACCGACAAGCTTTCGGCAATCGACCATAGGCCAACCGGACAGGCGCTGGCTTGCGAACGGGCGTTTCTCGCCGCACTCGACGGCTCGTGCCGGACACCGATTGCCGGATACGCTGTGATCGATGGCGACAGGCTGTCATTTTCCGGCCTGATCCTGACGCCGGATGGTACCTTGTGGCACGAAGCCAGGGCCGAGGGCGTTGCAGCCGATGCGGCAACGATTGGCCGGAAGGCCGGTGAAGACGTCAGGGCGCGAGCCGGCGAAAAATTCTTCGAGGGGTGGAGCTAGATGGCACGCCGTGTGCTGGTGACGAGGCCGGATCCCGGCGCCACCCGCACCGCGCGGCGCCTTGAAGCGCTCGGCTTCGAGCCGGTGCTTCTGCCATTATCCGAAACGCGCGCCTTGCCGGTTGTGCGCGGAAGCGTTCCAACCGATGCGACGGCAGTGGCTGTGACCAGCGCCAATGCGTTGCGCCACGCGCCAAGCGGGCTGATCGAGCGGCTGCGGCAACTGCCATGCCATGCAGTGGGCGTACGGACCGCTGAGAGCGCGCGCAAAGCCGGATTTTTCTCCGTCAACGAAGGCCCTGGCGATGCCGCCGCCCTTGCCGACATGATTGCAATCGAACTTGGGACGGCCACGCTTGCCTATCTCTGCGGTCGCGTGCGGATGCCGGAGTTCGAACGCCGCCTCGGTTTGAATGGTACCAAGGTGGTGCCGATCGAGACCTACGACACGATCGCGCTGGCACCTGATCCGATTTTCGTGCGCCAACAGCTTGGCGGGCAACCTATCGACGCGGTGCTGCTCTATTCGGCGCGCTCGGCCGCGGCCTTCGGCACCTTGATGGAAATGCATGCGGAGGCTGATCTGCTGATGCGCGGCGCAACCTGTTTTTGCCTGTCCGGGCGCATCGCCTCGGCGCTGGTCGAGGGCCTGCGCGTCGCGGTTGCGCCGGATCCCAACGAGGATGCGCTGCTTGATCTTCTCGGTGAGCCGGATTGACGTTGGAGTGACTGCGCCATCACGCGGCCTTTTTTCGCGGGACGGTGGGTGTTACTGATTTTGATCTTCGACCCCGCACCGCTTGCGGGACCTGTGCCAATGAAATCGCGGAGCCCCAAGCATGGTCAAGACGCCGAATACGCGCCACTCAAAGACGCATCGCGACCCGGTGACCATCGAGCTGGAGCCGGGCGCGGTTTCGCGCGTCGAAGACGCAGCCAAGGCGGAAGCCGTGCACGAGCCCGTTTCGGAAGCGATGGGCGAGGAGGCATTGGACAAGACGGCAAAGCCGGAATCCAGCGAGACGGCTGCCAAGGTCGATGCGGGATACGCATCCTACGACTACAGTTTCGACAATGCACAGCCGACGCGACAGCCTGAGGCCGAAGCGCCGAAATCGTCGTCGAGCGCCAGCAGTTCAAGCACCTCACGCGCGGCGTCACCTGCGCCGGCGCCGCGGCAGTCCACTTCAGGCATGTTGCCCGGCCTGGCTGGTGGCCTGATCGCCCTTCTGGTGGCGGGCGGGCTGCAATATGCCGGCGTGCTTGGCGCGCCCGGTGGCGCAACTGGGCCGGCTGGCGGCGGCGAGCAGATGCAAAGCGAAATCGCCTCGCTGAAGTCACAAATTGCCGATCTCGGCGCTTCGAGCGTTGGCAGCGAACTCAAGGGCGAGCTTGACGGGCTCAAGACCGAAGTCGGCCAGGTGAAAACCGAAGTCGAGGCCCTGAAATCGACAACCGGCCAGGCCGGATCGAGCGACGCGCTTGCCGGGCTCGACGGGCGCATCAAGCAGATCGAAACCACTGTTTCGTCGCTGAGCCAGGATGGGGCGCCGGCTTCCGAATTCACGGCGCTGAACGAGCGCATCGCCGCCCTCGACGCAGCCATCAAGGCAACAGGCGAGGCAACGACGGTCGACGAWGGCAAGATCGCGACGCTGGAGCAGTCGGTTTCTTCGCTTGCTACCAAGGTCGAGGCGCAGGCGTCGCAGCCCAAGATCGCGATGGCGATTGCCGCATCGGCGCTCAAGGCGGCGGTCGAGCGCGGGGCGGGCTTTGGTGCCGAACTCGAAACTTTCGCTGCCATTTCGCCCGACGCGCCCGAACTGGCGGCACTCAGGGCGCAAGCCGAAAAGGGCGTTCCGACACGCGCCGAGATCGTGGCTGCGACCGATGCGGCGGCCAATGCGATGATCGCGGCGGCCAAGCCGGTCAACGAGAACGCCGGCATCTTCGAGCGGCTGGTTTCGAGCGCCGAGCAGCTGGTGCAGGTGCGGCCGATCGGTGCCGTCGAGGGCGCTGGCGTACCGGAAACGGTGGCGCGCCTGGAAGTGGCGGTCAACCAGGGCGATTTCGCCAAGGCGCTCGCCGAATACGACACGCTGCCGGAGACGGCGAAAGCCGCAGGCGCGGACT
Source organism: Aminobacter sp. P4_H6_2 (assembly GCF_056400805.1). Classification (NCBI taxonomy): domain Bacteria; kingdom Pseudomonadati; phylum Pseudomonadota; class Alphaproteobacteria; order Hyphomicrobiales; family Phyllobacteriaceae; genus Aminobacter; species Aminobacter sp. P4_H6_2. The sequence goes on along the minus strand of NZ_JBFUKO010000019.1, from coordinate 11,148 downwards.
TCATCGCCAAGCTCAAGGCGCGGCTGGACGTCGAAACGCTGGTCGACAAGCTCGTCGCCGGCGCGATGAAGGCATGAGGGGCACCAGATGATCCGCATCCTGTTCTTCCTCGCCGTCGTCTTTGCGCTCGGGCTTGGCTTTGCCTGGCTGGCTGACCGCCCGGGCGACATGGTGGTGACCTTCAGCGGTTATCAGTACAAGGTCAGCCTGATGGTGGCGGCGGTGACGGTCACCGCAATCGTCGTGGCTGTCATGCTGCTGTGGTGGCTGACCAAGTCGATTTGGAACAGCCCCTACACGATTGCCCGGCATTTCCGCGCTCGTAGGCGCGACCGGGGCTATCAGGCGCTGTCGACCGGCATGATCGCGGCCGGTGCTGGCGACGCCGCGCTTGCGCGCAAGAAAAACAAGGAAGCGGCCAAGCTGATCCGTTCCGACCAGGAGCCGCTGATCCATCTGCTCGACGCCCAGGCCTCGCTGCTGGAAGGCGACCATGACGGCGCCCGGCAGAAATTCGAGACGATGCTCGACGATCCTGAAATGCGCTTGCTTGGCCTGCGCGGGCTTTATCTTGAGGCCGAGAGGCTGGGCGACCGGGCAGCTGCGCGCCACTATGCCGGACGTGCTGCCGGGCTTGCGCCGCAGCTCGGCTGGGCGGCGGATTCGACGCTTGAGGAAAAGACCGAGCGCGGCGACTGGGACGGGGCGCTGGCCCTTGTCGATGCGCAGAAATCGACGCGCCAGATCGAGCGCGACGTGGCCAACAACAGGCGTTCGGTGCTTCTGTGTGCCAAGGCGATGTCGCTGCTCGACAGCGACTTCAACACCGCGCGTACCGCAGCACTCGAAGCCAACCGCCTGCGGCCGGAATTTGGACCAGCGGCGATCATTGCCGCCAAGACGCTGTTTCGCCAGAACGACGTGCGCAAGGGCTCGAAGGTGCTTGAGGCTGCGTGGAAAGCCGAGCCGCAGCCTGATATCGCCGAGCTCTACGTCCATGGCCGTTCCGGTGATGCCGTGCTTGACCGGCTGGCGCGGGCAAAGAAGCTGCAGTCTTTGAAGCAGAACCATCCTGAATCCTCGCTCGCCGTCGCACGGGCGGCATTGGAGGCGCAGGACTATGCGCTTGCCCGCAGCGAGGCCGAAGCTGCGGCCAGGATGCAGCCACGCGAGGGCGCGTATCTTTTGCTCGCCGACATCGAGGAAGCGCAGACCGGCGACCAGGGCAAGGTGCGGCAGTGGCTGTCGCGCGCGGTACGTGCGCCGCGCGACCCCGCCTGGGTCGCCGACGGCGTGGTATCAGAGCGCTGGGCGCCGTTTTCGCCAGTTACCGGCAGGCTCGATGCTTTCGAATGGCGCGCGCCCGAGGAGCGGCTTGGCCATCTGATCGAACAGCATGATGATGAACCTGCCGAACGCGTTGCGATCCCGGCGATCCGGGCGGCGCAGCCAGCCGGCGATGATATCGTCGATGTGACAGTGGAAAGTGATATCGAGCCGGAAAAGAGCGCTGAAGCGGTGAAGGTTGTGGCGCCGGCGCCCGACCCTGTCGCAGGGCTCGTGGACGACGACAAGGTCGAACCGATCCGCTTGCCCGACGATCCCGGTGTCGATCCTGATGTGGCGCGGGAAAACGCCCAGAAGCGGTTCCGTTTGTTTTGATGTCCCACCGAACCTAGATCTAGGCTTGCTCAAACAGGATTCGGCTATGTTCGAACGCATGATTTCGTTTCTGAAAGACCTGCCCGCCGCAGGTTCCAGGCATTCGCCCGACGACGATACGCGCGTGGCCGCAGCGGCGCTGATGTATCACGTCATGAATGCCGACGGCGACCGGCAGGACGTCGAGTGGGAGCGCGCCAAGCAGCTTCTGAGCCAGAGTTACGGCGTATCGGGCGTTGAACTCGATCGGCTGATCAAGGCCGGTGAGCAGGCCGACAACGAGGCAATCGATCTCTATGCCTTCACCAGCGTGCTCAAGCGTAGCCTCGATGAGGAGGCGCGCAAGGACTTCATCGGCATGATGTGGGAGATCGTCTATGCCGACGGCGAGCTGCACGAGATGGAAGACAACACCATCTGGCGCATTGCCGAACTGATCGGCATCGACAGCCGCGACCGTATCGAGGCCAAGCGCAAGGCTGCGCGCAAGGCGTCGCTTCCCGGCGAATCTGAAACGAACGAGTAGGGGTTCGATGCCGGGGAGGGCGAGATCAAAGATCCTGGTGGTGCTGCATCAGGAGCATTCCAGCGCCGGTCGTGTCGGCCATGTGCTGATGGAGAACGGTTTCGACCTCGACATTCGCCGGCCGCCGCTCGGCGACCACCTTCCTGAAACGCTCGACGGACATGCCGGTGCGGTGGTGTTCGGCGGGCCGATGAGCGCCAACGATCACGACGAGTTCGTGCGCCGCGAGACCGATTGGCTGGCCGTGCCACTTGTCGAGAACCGGCCGTTCCTCGGCATCTGCCTGGGTGCGCAGATGCTGGTCAACCATCTCGGCGGCAAGGTCGAGGGCCATGGCGAGGGGCTGGTCGAGATTGGCTGGTATCCGATCAAGGCGACCGACGACGGCCGCAAGCTGATGCACTGGCCCGAAATGGTCTACCAGTTCCACCGCGAGGGTTTTTCGCTGCCAAGCGATGCGGTCCTGCTGGCATCATCCGACACCTATCCCAACCAGGCCTTCCGCTATGGCGACAACGCCTGGGGCATCCAGTTTCATGCCGAACTGACACGCGTGATGATGCAGCGCTGGGTGGTGCGCGGGGCCGAGCGTTTTGTCTTGCCCGGTGCCCAACCCGGCCGGGACCATCTCGGCGGCCGGCTGATCTGGGACATGCATCTCAAGCGATGGCTTGATGAGTTTCTGGTGAAGATATTTGGGGATGTAGGGCAGTAGGGCAGTAAGCGAACTCTACTGCCCTACTGCCCTACTGCCTTATTCCCCTACTCCCCTAACGTCACACCCTTCCGTCGAGACGCCTGACCTTCCGCAGCGCCGGGAACGTCCAGGCCCAGATTCCGGCGACCGCCACGGCACCGATGCCACCGAAGACCACGGCGGGGGCTGTGCCGATGAGGGCGGCCATGGTGCCGGCGCGGAACTCTCCGAGCTCGTTGGAGGCGCCGACGAAGACGCCGTTGACCGCGTTGACGCGGCCGCGGACATGGTCGGGCGTCCAGAGCTGGATCAGCGTTTCGCGGATGTAGACGCTGACCATGTCGGTGGCGCCGATGAAGGCGAGGCAAACGATCGACAGCCACGGTATTGTCGAAAAGCCGAATATCGCGGTGAAGACGCCAAACAAGGCGACGAAGAAAAACATGATCCGGCCGGCGTGATCGCGGATCGGATGGCCGGCAAGCCAGACGGCAACCATGATGGCGCCAACGCCCGGGGCCGCGCGCAAGAGGCCGAGGCCCCACGGCCCAAGCTCGAGGATATCGCGGGCGTAGATCGGCAACAGGGCGACAGCCCCCGACAACAGCACCGCAAACAAGTCGAGCGAGATGGCACCGAGCACGATCTTTTCGCCCCAGATGTAGCGGAAGCCGGCAAACAGCGTCTCGACCGATGGCTTGCTGGTCTCGCTGCGCTGCCTGGGCTTGGGGATCGAAAAGATCAGGACCGCCGAGGCGAGCATCAAACAGGTTGCCGCACCATAAGCAGCCGACGGCGAGATGCCGTAGAGCAGGCCACCTGCGACCGGTCCGACGATGGTGGCTGTTTGCCAGGCCGACGAATTCCAGGCAACGGCATTGGCGAAATCCTCAGTCGGCACCAGATTGGCAACGAGTGAGGCCGAGGCCGGGCCGAAGAAGGCGCGCGCAATGCCGAACACCGCAAGCACGCCGAAAATCGGCAGCGGACTGGCAAGGCCGTGGTAGATCAGCGCGAGCAGGGCAGCAGCACAGGCCGTCTCGACAAGGGCTGCCAGACCCATGATGAGCCTGCGGCCGAAACGGTCGGCGACGACGCCAGTGACCAGCACCAAAAGAAGCGCTGGCGCGAACTGGATGACGCCGACAAGGCCGAGGTCGAAAGGATTGCGGGTGAGGTCATAGACCTGCCAGCCGACACCGACCGAGATGATCTGGGTCGAGAAGGTGGCCAGGAAGCGCGCGATCCAGAAACGCGCGAATGCGCCATGGCGAAAGGCGGCGAAGCGCTGTTCGGGTGCTGTGGCGGGCTGGGATGTCATGGGGGCGGGCGAAAGCACCTGTTGCAACGCCGGCCAAGATCGCTTCGAGCCGACGGCGCTGCAATAGCGCAGTTTCCAGCGCAGCGGGCCGATTTTGTGTGGCTGGATCAAAGCTTTTGCCTGTCATAGCCAGAGGCCCGGCCCAGGCTGCAGGACATGTCTACGCGTTATCGGCGAGAAAATTCCGGCCGCGCGTTACGGAATGGAGGGGCCGCAACGCCCCTGTTTCCAAGGCACCAGGGCTGATCGCCCGCCGGACGGCATATTGCATTGCAACATAGTTTGAATTGTCCGGTCGCCTCACGTCGCCGATCTTGCCGGCATGTTCAACAAGCTCACGGGTGAAGGCATCAGCGCACCTCCCTCGACGTTTCGGCCCGACATCGAAGGCCTGCGCGCCATTGCTGTGGGCGGCGTGGTCGCCTTTCATTTCGGCATGTCCGACCTGCCCGGCGGCTTCATCGGCGTCGATATCTTCTTTGTCATCTCCGGCTACCTGATCACCAGGCACCTGATGCAGGAGATCGACTGCTGCGGCACGGTCGACCTCTGGCGCTTCTATGGACGCCGGGCGCGGCGCCTGCTGCCGGCGTCGCTTTTGGTGATCGCGGTAACGCTTGCGGCCGGCTATTTCATCCTGGCGCCATCGGAACAGCAGCTCTATGCCAAAGGCGCGCTGTTTGCTTCCAGCTATGTCATCAATCTGTGGCTGCTGCGCTGGTCGTTCGATTATTTCGCCGCGGACACCGCAAACAACCCGTTCCTGCATTTCTGGTCGCTGTCGGTCGAGGAGCAGTTCTACCTGCTGTGGCCGGCATTGTTGCTTTTGGCCGCGCGGTTTCGACCGGGCGAAAAAGGCATGGTGCTTTTCCTTGGCGTGGCTGCGGTCGTGTCGTTTGCGGCCAGTGCCTGGATGACTGTGGTTTCGCAGCCCTGGGCCTTCTATTTCTCGCCGCTGCGCGCCTGGGAATTCGCCGTCGGCGGTCTTGTCTCGTTCGCGGTTGCCGAACGGTGGGCCTCGGGTTTTCGTTTCTCGCCTGCGATGGGCTGGGCCGGCATCGGGCTGATCGCAGCGACCTATCTGACCGTGTCGGAAACCGATCCCTTTCCAGGTTTTATCGCGCTTGTTCCCGTTTCAGGCACGGCGATGCTGCTGCTTTCCGGTGCCCGACGGAGTGCCGCCGGGCCGGCGGCACTCCTGTCGCTGCCACCGTTCCAATGGACCGGAAGGCTGTCTTATTCGCTGTATCTCTGGCATTGGCCCGTTATCGTCTATGCAACGATCCTTTGGCCCGACCTTTCGCTCGCCGGCCGGCTGACGTGCCTGCTGGTGACGGTTGCCTTGTCCTATCTCAGCTATCGTTTCGTTGAAAACCCGGTGCGGCTGAATGGCTGGCTTTCAGCCGGTTCGGCACGCTCGCTGGGGCTTGCGGCACTGCTCACCTCGCTTGGCGTGACGTTGTCTTATGGGGCGTCCCAGATCGCGGCGCGCAGTGTCGATCCGAACCAGAAGCTGATCGCGGAGAGTGCGGCGCGGTCTTCATCGGCGCGCGAGATCGACACTAATTGCGTCGCCAGCCTCGAGCAAACGAAACCGCGCAGCTGCAGTCTCGGCGCATCCCAGCCGCGAAAGACGATCGTGCTTTTCGGCGATTCGCATGCCGACCATTGGTCGACGCCACTGGCAAAGGTCGCCGAGGCCAACAACTGGCGCGTGGTGACGTATCTGAAATCCTCCTGTTCGGTCGCGGCGGTGCCGACATGGAACGTGCGCCTGATGCGGGCCTATTCCGAATGCGACGCGTGGCGGAAATCAGCGATGAAAGAAATCGCCGAACTGAAGCCCGACACGGTGATTGTTGCGCAGTTTTCGTACAGCTATGTCGAAAATGACGTGAATGGCGGTCTGGACCATCTTGTCAGCCGCAATGTCTGGGCCGAGGGCCTGCGGGCGTCGCTCAAGGCACTTCGCGACACAAACGCCGAGGTCGTCCTGCTCAGGGACGTTCCCGTGCACAAGTCGTATCTCGACCGCTGCGTCGCCCGCTCGTTGTGGCAGGGCAGGAAATCGAGCGTCTGCGACACGCCGAGAAACGAAGCGATCGACGAGCGGGTGTCCCAGGCCGAACAGGCAGCGACTGCCGGTCTGGCGGGCGTCAGATATGTCGATCTTACAGAACTATTCTGCAATGACGTCACCTGTCCGGCGATGATCGGCGGCAAGCTGACCTTCCGTGATCGGCACCACATCGCCACGCCCTATGCGGCGACGCTGGCCGGTTCGATGCAGCGCGCGATCTTCGGCAATCAGGTGGCGGCGCATTGGCGGTGAGCCTCGGCTCGCACGCTTTGATTGTAGTTCTGAATCGCTAGATCTGGACGCGGGTTGTGGCGAGGCCCCGCGTGATGCTGCCGGTGGTCGGCAAAAGCGGGATCAGGCAGGCCTGGAGCGCGTGGTAGATGTCGGGCTTGCCGTAGAACGGGCCGGCATTCGGCTTGAGATCGTTGTCGAGCTGGGCGTGCCAGCCACCATTGGTGCGGTCGATGAAGCGGGTGGCGCAGAAGCTCCAGATGCGCCGGTACCACTCCTCATAGGCTTGGTCGCCATCGATGGCGTTGAGAAAGCTGGCCGCACCGAGTGCCTCGCAGCACGGCCACCAGTAGCGGTCCTTGATGCGGGCCGAGCCGTCCCATTCGAGCGTGTAGTAAAAGCCGCCCTTAGCGACGTCCCAGCCATCGGCGGTTGCCTGTCCGAACAGGTTCTTTGCGGCGTCGGGCAGCCAGGCGAGCTTGTGGCCGCCGAGTTCCCAAAGCTGCAGCAAAAGCCGCGCCCATTCGAGCGAATGGCCGGGAGTGGTGCCGTATGGGCGGAACATCGGGTCGCCGGAATAGTCGCGGTCGACCTTCCAGTCGGCGCTGAAATGTTCGGGCAGGCGCCAGCCGGCGGCGGCTGAATGGCGGCGGATGATCAGGTCGGCGATGCGTTCGGCCATCGACAAATAGGTGCTGTCGCCAGTCGCTTCAAAGGCGGCCATCAGCGCCTCGGTCAGGTGCATGTTGGAATTCTGGCCGCGATAGCTGTCGAAGGGTTTCCAGTCGCGGGTGAATTCTTCCGCCACCGCGCCGTGTGCCTCTTCCCAGAATTTCTCGGAGAGGATTGTCGAGATGTCGGTCAGCAGGCGATCGGCGTCGGGATGGCCGGCGACCTTGGCGCTCGAGGCGGCGAGCAGCACGAAGGCGTGGCCATAGGCCTGCTTGGTGTCGTTGGTCGGCCCGTCATAGCCGACACCCCAGAAATAACCGCCATCGACCGCGTCGCGATGGCCGTTCCACAGAAAATCCATGCCGTGGTCGACAAGTGTGTCGGCGCCGGGCCGGCCAAGCAGATGGGCGATGGAAAAGCAGTGGACCATGCGGGTGGTGGCATGGATCTGGCGGCCGGCGAATTTGCCTGGAACGGCGCCAGGCACCAGCGGTCGGCCGTGATCGTCGAGGTCATAAAAGCCGCCGAGCGGATTGAGGCTTTGGCGCTCAAAGAAGGAAAACAGCGCGTCAGCCTGCTGCATCAGCCACAGGCGATGGCTTTGGAGCGTCGTCCATTTGGCCGAGCCGGCGGGTATTTCCAAAGAAGCCATGGATCAAGTTCCTCTGCGGCAGGTGGTCCATCCTGACTGATACCCGCGACCTAAGACGTTATGGCGCAAGCACTCAACAGGAAAACGCCATGATTTGCGTGCAGCGGTGCATGGACGCTGGATTCAGCAAATATGCCACGGTGGTGCCACTAGCCATGGCGCTTGCCGCGCTTTATGGACAAATGGCGCGCTTGACCGAGTTGGCAGCGAGATTTCGGGGACTAAATGACGAAATTGATGTCGTCCACGGCGGACGACCTGCCTACAGGGTCTGCACAGGCTGCAGGTCATGCTGCTGAAAAAGCGCTGGTTCGCCGGCTTGCATCGCATTGCAATCGCTTTCGCGATCCAGACGACCGCCGCGCGGCGTTCGAATTGGCGGTGACGCTGGTGCCGTTCCTGGCGATGGGCGYGGCCTTGGTCTGGCTCGCCGCTTATGCCGAGCCAGTGCTCGGCGGCTGGCGTTGGCTTTTGCTGGCGCTTGTGGCGCCGGTCTGTGCCGCGTTCCTGGTCAGGCTGTTTGCGATCCAGCACGATTGCGGCCATGGCTCGTTCACCAGCTCGCGCGAAGCGAACCGGATGATCGGCCGGGTGCTGAGCGTCTTCACCTTCACGCCCTATACGCTGTGGCAGAAGGCGCACGCCGTGCATCACGGCTCGTCGGGCAATCTCGACAAGCGCGGCATCGGCGACATCGATACGCGCACAGTCGCCGAATATGAGGCGATGACCACCAGCCAGCGGCTGATGTACCGCATCTACCGCAATCCGTTCATTCTGATCGTGATCGGCGTGCCGATCTATTTCCTGATCATGCACCGGTTGCCCTACAACGAAGCCATTCCGCGCGTCGAAGCCTGGCGCAGCGCTGGCGGGCTCAATGTGGCACTGGTTGTCGTCTATGGCGGGCTTGTGCTTCTGGCCGGCTGGGCTGTGATGCTGGCGGTACTGCCGGTCGTGGTGATGGGTGCCTGGGTCGGCGGCTGGCTGTTTTATGTCCAGCATCAGTTCGAAGAGACGCGCTGGGATGCCGGCGATGCCTGGGACCTGCATGTCGCGGCATTTGGCGGCAGCTCGTGGTATGCCTTGCCCGCGGTGCCCCAGTGGCTTACCGGGTCGATCGGCCTGCACCACATCCATCATTTGTGCAGCCGCGTGCCGTTCTACCGCCTGCAGGCCTGCTTCGACAGCAATGCCGAGCTTCGCGATGCGAGCAAGACCGTCAAGCTGACCTTCTGGAAGAGCGTGGGCTGCATCAATCTCGCGCTTTGGTGCGAGAACCGCCGGCGCCTGGTCACCTTTGCTGAAGCGCTGAGGTAGGCGCCAGGCGCCTGCGCCAGCACTCTGCGGCCCGGCGACGGGCATCGTCGAAGGCCAGCATCGGGTTTAACGCCACAAATGCGGCAGCGGCGGTATCGACGACAATTCGTTCCGCCGTTTCGTCCCTTGCTTTCCCAAACCACACCGCCCGCCAGTATTCGAAGCTGGTGAGGCCTGTCGGCAGCTCGGCCTTGGGCCGAGGTTGCGAGGCAATGAGCAATTCGCCGGCTTTGCCATTGTCGAGCGTAAACATGGTCGTCGCCCGAAAGGGCGTGGCCTGCGCCACATCGCGGCTGTTGCCCAAAATGCCGAGTCTCGGCCAGTCGAGCAAGGCGGCAGCATCCCGGTGCAGATCGCGGTAGTTGGGCCGAAACGCCGCGAGCAGGCTAGCGTCGGCGTTCAGCGGGTTGAGCAGGTGCACGACGGCACTGAGCGGCGAGCGCATCTCCAGAAGATTGTATATGCCGAGCAAACCATGAAGCTGCGCTGACATCGCTGCGAGCGGCAGATAGGCGATGCGCTGCGCCTGCAGGATTTCTTTCGCTTCGGTGACGTTCGCCGCGACAGGAATGCCGATGGCGCCTGCTGCCATCCCGATCGTGCCTCTTGCCGCCCCGTTGCCGCTGTTGCCGTGCAGGAGAACGCGGCAGCCAGCATCCGCCACAAGCCGGGCGGCCTGCAGAAACCAAGGGGCAGATCTCGATTTCGGCGACACATAGGCGGGCCAGTCGAGATCGGCAAACCTTGGCGGACTCGTAGAAGGATCGAGATGGCGCCGACTTGCCCTTGTCAGCCCCGCAAGTTCGACAGCCGTCAGTCCGCGATACTGCAAGACGACCAGCAGTGCCCCCACCTGTATGGGGTCGGCCTCGCCGGCAAGCAGCAGCGAGAACGCCTCGTCTGCCTCCTCCAGGGATAGTGGCCGGGCGCCGCCGGTACCGGCGCCGATCGTTGCGATATGCCTGGCAAGTCTTTGCCGAGGAGCGGCATCCCCGCCGATCGATGCCAGCTTGCGGGCAAAGTCGGCCGGCAGCGGCTCTCCTTCCAGATAGAGGCTGGGACGCATGGCAAGCGGCGGCGCATCGATGATCGTGGCGTGGTTCCAATCGGGCGCGCCCGAAGAAGCTGCGCCAGTATCTGCGTCCCGTTTCGGGTCGAGCAGATGTTCGGTCTCCGCCGCCACCGCCCGCAGCCGCAGGCGCAGCGTTTCGGCGAATGGCGTGGGCACCATGCCACGTGCGCTCCTGATCAGGATCGGATCGCCATAGAGGTCGCGAATCTGCTTCAGGAGCCGGCTCATGGCGGGAGCGCCAAGGCCCATCCTCGCGGCGGCCTTGCCGACGCTGCCCTCAACCAAAAGCGCATCCAGCGCCACCAGCAGGCGGAGCTGGCCAAGACGCGGCTCCGCAGCGTCGCCGGTTGGGTTCGCCGACTTTTGCGGCAGGTCTTTATGCAGGTCGGTTCTGTCCATGCCCACTCGTCATCAAACGCGAAGACCCCAGGCGAGATGCCGGCGCGGGTCCAAATTGCGTTTTTCTGAATTTGGAATCGCTCGCAAACACCAAGGTTGACCGTCCCTATTCGATAAATAAGAAGACTTTTATACTCAAGTTTAAGTGATGGGGCGCTTTCATGAATAATTTCAACCGTATGGATGCTGTCCGGGCAGGCCGCATGGGCTTCAGTCGAGCGCGCGTCAGGCAGGCCAGGTTGCCTCGGGTCCACATGTTGCTTGCCTGCACCTGCCTGTCGGCCATGGCATTGCTCGTGTCTTCCGCCGCTTTCGCGCAGACCTCGCAAAAGCGGGCCGCGGCCAGCGACACCACGGTCCTGCCGCAGCTTGTGGTGACTGCGTCCGGCTTCGAGCAGAACGTCAAGGATGCTCCGGCGAGCATTACCGTTGTTTCGCGCGAGGAACTGAAGAGGGGCACGTTTCGCGACCTGACAGATGCCTTGCGCGACGTCCAAGGCGTCACCGTGACCGGTC
>NZ_JBFUKO010000018.1:10000-26298 GCF_056400805.1 Aminobacter sp. P4_H6_2 | reverse complement strand
GCATAGGGATTGGCGACGACGGCAAGCACGGTGCCGCGCTTGATCGGCTCGGCTCGCACCGGCCCGCCTTCATGAAAAATCTCTTCGACCTGTACGACAAACTTTCTGACGACAACGTCCGGCATCGATGGCTCCACATTCTGGCGGGCTGAAAAACTTGTTAGAGTAGCAACAATTATCCTTCCAGCATTTTTGTCAAGCCGGATGCGTGAAACCGCCGCCGCGTCGATTGTTCACATCGATTTCGGCCGCTCGCTGAGCGATTGACAGTTTGTTGGACCACCCATAAAGTCATATGACCACCAACAAGTTTTGCGGGCGTCGAGGAAGAGCCCGACGCTTGATGCCAAGGTGTCAATTGGGGAGTTGAGATGAAAAGCGTATTCCGTAAATGCATTATCGCCGGCGCGGCTCTTGCGGCCTCGATCGGCTCGGCGGCGGCCCAGGACAAGGTGTCCGTCGCAGCGATCTCCGGCTATTTCGCGCAAGGCTTCGGCATCACGATCGTCGACGGTCTCAACAAGGCCAAGACCGATTTTGGCATCGACATGAAGCTGGTCGACACCGGCAACCGCGCGCTCGACTATGAAGAGCAGTTCGCAAACCTTGCCAAGGGCGGCCAGTACGACCTGATCTTCGTCATGGGCTGGGAACTGGTCGACGCGCTGACCAAGGCGAGCGAAGCCTATCCGAACCAGCGTTTCGTCTTCATCGACGGCGTGCTCGATTCAGACAAGATCATCTATGCCAACTTCGCCGAGGAGCAGGGCTCCTTCGTTGCTGGCGCGCTTGCCGGCATGATCGAAAACCAGGGCAGCGGCTTCGACAAGATCGGTGACGGCAAGGCCATCGGCTTTGTCGGCGGCCGCGACATTCCCGTCATCCGCAACTTCCTCGGCGGCTATGAGGAGGGCTCGAAATACGCAGCCCCCGACGTCAAGGTGAACCCGGTTTTCGCCGGCACTTTCGATGATCCGGCAAAGGGCAGCGAGCTCGCGCTGGCGCTCTACGGCCAGGGTGCAGACATCGTCTACAATGTCGCTGGCCCGACGGGCGAAGGCGTCATGCAGGCGAGTGCTGCCGCCGACAAATACTCGATCGGCGTCGATATCGACATGTGCGGCTCGGCTCCGGGCAACGTGCTGGCCTCGATGCTGAAGCGCGGCGACATCGCCGTCTACTCGCTGATCAAGGACGAGGTCGAAGGCCGCAAGATCACGCCGGGCACCCGCACGTTCGACCTCGCCGCAGGTGGCGTCGAAGTGAAGATCTGCGACGACATCGCGCCGTCCATTCCAGCCGACGTGACGGCCAAGCTTGACGAGATCAAGAAGGGCATCGCTGACGGATCGATCAAGGTCACACGGCACAAGTAAGATGCTGGCCTTTCTCCGCGAGCCGCCCCCACGGCTCGCGGAACCATTTCCCCCAAGACTAGGTAGAGACGTATCGGTTCCGTCTGTCGGGACGGGTACGTCTGAAGCTGCGAGGCTCTCGTGTCGACCACGTCGCCAGCCATGACGGCACAAACCGCCGTCGAATTGATCGGCATCACCAAGCGTTTCGGCGCCTTCGTTGCCAATGAGGATGTCAATCTCACCGTCAAGCGCGGCGAGATACACGCCATCATCGGTGAAAACGGCGCCGGCAAGACGACGCTGATGAACATCCTGTTCGGGCTGTTGCAGCCCGACGAAGGCAAGATCCGCCTGAATGGCGAGGATACGGTGGTCGGCGATCCCGCCACCGCGATCACCGCGGGCCTCGGCATGGTGCACCAGCACTTCAAGCTGGTGCCGTCGCTGTCGGTTGCCGACAACGTTTTCCTTGGCATGGAAATCCGCCCCAACGGCCTGATCGACCACAAAGCCCAGGTCGAAAAGACCCGCGAGCTGTCTGAGCGCTTCGGTCTCAAGGTCGAGCCGACCGAGCGCGTGTCTCTGCTGTCGGTAGGCATCGAGCAGCGTATCGAAATCCTGAAAGTGCTGGCGCGCGGCGCCCGCACCATCATTCTCGATGAGCCGACAGCGGTGCTGACGCCGCAGGAAAGCCGCGAGCTGTTCCAGACGCTGCGCGGATTCGTTGCCGACGGCATGACCGTCATCTTCATCTCGCATCATCTTGAAGAGGTGATGGAGGTTTCAGACACCGTGACAGTGCTGCGCCATGGCAAACATGTCGCAACGCGGCCGACGTCTGAGCTGACCAAGGCCGACATGGTGCGCATGATGGTTGGTCGCGACGTCAGCTTCGACCGCCGCCCGCGCGAAAAGTCGGACGGCAAGGTCGTGCTCGACGTCAACAATCTGTGGGCGCGCGACGATCGCCGCCTGCCAGCACTTCGCGACGCCAGCTTCACCGTCCGCGCCGGCGAGATCGTCGGCATAGCCGGTGTCGCCGGCAACGGTCAGACCGAGCTTGCCGAAGTGCTGTCTGGCCTGCGTCCGGCAAGCCACGGTTCGGCGATGCTCAAGGGCCACGATCTGACCACGCTTTCGACGTCTGCGATCCGCGAGGCCGGTCTCGCCCACGTGCCGGGCGACCGGCTGGTGCGTGGCGTCGACGGCAGTGCCTCGATCTCCTCCAATCTCCTGATGGGCCGGCAAAACAAGGCGCCGTGGAGCCGCAACGGCGTCATTGACTGGCGGGCCGCGGCCWACCAGGCCGTCGAGATGATCAAGCGTTTCGATATTCGCGCCCGTGGCCCCGAAGACACCGTCAAGCGGCTGTCGGGTGGCAACATCCAGAAGGTCGTTCTGGCGCGCGAATTCACCAATGAGGCGGACTTCCTGCTGATCGATCAGCCGACGCGCGGTGTCGACATCGGTGCGCAGGAATCCATTCACGACGAGATCATGCGCCAGCGTGCCACCGGCCGCGCCGTGCTCGTCATTTCGGTGCAGCTCGACGAACTGCTCACTCTGGCCGACCGCATCCTGGTGATGTTCAACGGTCGGATCATGGGCGAGGTCGACGGCGATAGCGCCGACAGCGAAAGGATCGGCATGATGATGGCAGGTCTCGAACCCGGCAATGCTTCGGACGAGGTGGTCTCGTGAACGACAAATTACGTGCATTCTCCGGCCAGATCGTCGCCGTCCTGATCGCACTCGCCATGGGTGCCGTGATCATCATGCTGATCGACGAAAGCCCCATCAAGGTGTTCATGACCTTGATGCGCGGTGCCTTCGGCGACCAGGCCAAGATCGCCGGCACCTTGTTGYAGACCACGCCTATCCTGATCTGCGGCATCGCCGCCTGCATCGGCTTGCGCGGCGGCATGTTCAATGTCGGCATCGAGGGCCAACTCTTCCTCGGCGGCTTTGCTGCTGCCTGGGTCGGCTTCGCCATGCCGCTGCCGCCTGGCTTGCATGTGGTGGTCGCCATGACGGTTGCCGTGATCGCGGGCGCTGCCTGGGTTTCGATCCCCGCCTTCTTCAGGACTCGATACGGCACAAACGAGGTCGTCTCGACGATCCTGTCCAACTACGTCGCGGTCCTGCTGACCTCCTATTTGACCATCTTCCTTTTCAAGCGTCCCGGCGGCTGGTCGGAAACACCGCCGATTCTTGCGACCGCCTATCTGCCAGAGCTGTTTTCCTTCTCGCGGTTGAACTGGGGCCTGATCATCGGTCTGGCGCTCGCCTTCTTCGTTGCCTGGTTCTTCCGCTCCACGGCCAAGGGCTACTCGATCTCGATGGTCGGCTCGGCGCCGAAATTCGCCGAATATGGCGGCATCGACGTCAAGCGTCAGGGTTTTCTGGTGCTGCTGGCATCGGGTGCGGTTGGCGGCCTTGCCGGCGGCATCGAAACGCTCGGCGTGCATCACCRCTTCATGGAAGGTTTCGCGCCTGGCTTCGGCTTCGACGGCCTTATCGCGGCCCTTCTCGCCAATGGGTCGCCGATCGGCACCATCGTCACGGCGCTGTTCTTCGGCGCTCTGCGCAACGGTTCGCTGCTGCTGGAGACCGATACCAACGCTTCGCGCGAAATCATCACCGTGATCCAGGCGCTGATTATCCTGAGCGTCTCGGCGCAGGTCCTGATGAAGCGTCGCGGCGATAGCACGGCAGGAGAGCGCCGATGGAAATTCTAAGCCTTTTCAACGTCGCGCTGCTCGTCGCAACGCTGCGGATGACAGCACCCATCCTGCTTGTCGCACTCGGCGGCTCGTTCACCACCAAGGCCGGCATCTTCAACATCGGCCTTGAAGGCCAGATGCTGGTCGGCGCCTTCTTCGCCGTGCTCGGTTCGATCTGGTCGGGCTCGGCACTGGTTGGCGTCGCCTGCGGTGTGGCAGCCGCACTGGTCTTCGCGCTCGCTTTCGCCGTGTTGGTCGTCAGCTTCCGGGCCAATGAAGTGGTGGTGGGCTTGGCGCTCAACATCCTGGCCGGCGGCATGACCATTTCGCTGATGAAGGCGATCTTCGGCACCCGCGGCTCGATTGTCGGCAAGGGCATCGTCGGACTGCCTAAGGTGCAGATCCCCGGTGCCAAAGATCTGCTGGGTTCGTGGGCGCCGCTGATCAACGGCTTCACGCCGATGGTCTATGTCGCCTTCATCGCCGTGCCGCTGCTGGTGCTGTTTTACAAGCGCACGCGCCTTGGCCTCTACATCCGCGTCGTCGGCGAAAAGCCCGAAGCGGCGGAAGCGCTCGGCATTTCGATCACCCGTGTTCGCTACATCGCCTCGCTGCTGTGCGGCCTGCTTGCCGGCCTTGCCGGTGCGCACCTGTCGCTTGGCTACATCACCATGTTCACCGAAAACATGTCGTCGGGTCGTGGCTTCATGGCGGTCGCCATCCTGATCTTCTCCAATGGCAGCCCGTTGAAGGTGCTGGCGGGTTGTCTGCTGTTTGGCTTCGCCGATGCGTTCTCGCTCAGGCTCCAGACCTTCGGCTTCCCGTCCTACCTAGTCCTGGCGGTGCCTTATCTGGTGGCGCTGACGGCACTGTTTGCCCTGTCTTACCGCAGCCGTCCGAAGATCATCCGCGAGACCCTGGAGAGCATGCGCAAGCTGCTTTCGGTCGACAACAAGCCGGCCGAGTCCGGCAAATAACCTCTCACGCTGAAGGGCTGTACCAAGGAATGGAACGTATAATTCTCGACGTGGATTCGGCCGGAGATGACATTCTCGCCGTGCTGTTTGCCGCGGCCAACCCCAACATCAAGCTGGAAGCCGTGACCGCCTGCACCGGTGCGGCTGGTCCCATCGAGCAGGTCACCAATGTCGTGCTCAACACGCTGTCGCTCGCCGGCCGCGACGACATTCCGGTCTATGCCGGCGCCTGGCGTCCGATCGTCGGCCACTCCAAGGCCGACATGGAAGCGCCGGTGCATTTCGAAAGGCGCCTGACCGCACGGTTCGGCGATCGCCTCAAGCAGTTCAACCCGCCGGCTCCCACGCCCAAGCGTGCGGCGACGCCGGGTCACGCCGTCGACTTCATCATCAACACGGTGATGTCCAATCCAGGCGAGATCACGCTTGTCACCACCGGCCCGCTGACCAATGCCGCGATGGCGCTGCTGCAGGAGCCCAGGCTGACCACGGCGCTGAAGCGCCTGATCGTTCTGGGTGGCACCTTCACCACGCCCGGCAACATCACGCCGGTGACGGAGTACAACATCTGGGCCGACCCGGAGGCCTCGCGCATCGTGCTCAATGCCGATGTAGACAAGATCCTGGTGCCGCTCGATATCTGCGAGGACAACCGCGTCGCAACCTCCATGCTGACGCGTGACGATATCGCCGACATGCAGGCGACAGCCAAGAACAACCCGGTGCTCGACCTGATCGCCGAGGTGTTCCCGATCTACATCGACATCTGGCGCGAGTTCTTCGGCCTCGTCGGCTTCCCGCTCGACGACGTCATTACCGTGGCACTCGCCTTCGATCCGGAACTCGCCACGCTGACCGAGCCGCTGTTCGTCGACGTGCTGCTCGACGGGCGCGTGGCGCGCGGCCAGACGGTTGCCTATCGCGGCTTCCAGATCCTGCCTGGCGGCGGACCCAAGACCACCCGCATCGGCACCGACCTCGAAGGCCGCCGCTTCCTCGAAATGTTCAAGAAAACCATCGCGCGCTACGAGCGGGCAGCGTGAGGGACGAAATCATGTCAGCTACACCCATCCTCTTCGACTGCGATCCCGGCCACGACGACGCCATTGCGCTTGTGATGGCGCATCGTTCGCCTGATATCGAACTGCTCGGCGTGACCACCACCTGTGGCAACTCCGAACTCGAAAAGACGACGACCAACGCGCTGCGCATCCTGGAATATATCGGCGCCGGCGACGTGCCGGTCGCAGCCGGCTGCCATCGCCCGCTGGCGCGCCCGCTTGTGCTTGGCACAGCCGACGGTCCGAGCGGCCTCGAAGGCTCGCCCTATCTGCCGCAGGCAACCATCAAGCCGGTCGATCAGCACGCCGTCGACTTCCTCGCCGAAAAGCTGCTTGCTTCAGCCGAGCCGATCCTGGTGGTCGCCACCGGCCCGCTCAGCAATATCGGCCTCTTGATCCTCAAGCACCCCGAGGTGCTGCCTAAGATCAAGGAACTGATCTGGATGGGCGGCGTGTTCTACCGCAAGAGCGAGATCATCACGCCGACCGAATTCAACGCCTTCTGCGATCCCGAAGCGCTGCGCATCGTTCTCGATTCAGGCGTGCCGATCACCATGGTCGGGCTCGACGTGACGATGCAGGTTCTGGTCGAGGCGCCGCAATATGCGGAGCTTGCCACGATCGACACGCCGCTCGGCAAGCTCGTCAACGACTGGCTGCTGTATTACGAGAAGCTGCACCGCAATTCGATGGGTGTCGGCGGAGCCATGCACGATCCGTTGGTGCTGGCGCTGGCGATCGACCCGACGCTGGTCAAGACCCGCCCGGCCCATATCGGTGTCGACCTCTCGGGTACATTTACCTTCGGCGCCACGGTCGCCGACTTCTGGGGCGAAAGCGGCGAAAAAGACAACGCCAAGATCGCCTATGAGGTCGATGCCGATCGCTTCTTCAAGCTGATGTTCGATCTCCTCAGGGATTGAACGTCGCTCATGAAGTGACGTCGAAGGAGGGCGGCGGACATTCCTGGCCCGCGCCGCCGCCCAAACTTTTGATCGCTAGCGCTGGCCGCGATGCCAGCGCAGCGACATGCAGGACAGGCCGGCGTCGATCTTGCCGATCTCGGTGGTCTTGAGCGCAACCACCTTGTAGCCGAGTTTGTCGAGCATCTCGATGGTCCTGGGGTAGTCGGCGCCGACCATGACCACGTCGTTAACGCGCAGCGCGTTGGCGGCAGGTTCCTCGCCTTCAGGGATGAGCACTTCGCGAAAACCCTTGAACACGCCCGAGCGCGCGAGGCGTTTTGTCGACAGCATGGTCTCGCTGTCGAGCAGCGAACAATCGCTCTTGAAATGCAGCACGCCCTCGGGTGTCTGCACGATCTCGCCCTTGCGGCCGAGCCTGGCGAGGCTTGCGATCAGCCCTTCGGCGCCAGCACGGTCGGTGCGGGCCGACAGTCCGATCATCACGCTTTTCGGTGTCGTCAGCACGTCGCCGCCATCGGCGAAGCCGCGCGCGGGCAGGTCGACAACGGTCTCGAACATTTTTCTCAGCGTCGGTGCGATCTCAGGCGTTTCGTTGACGCGGGTCTCGGCTCCCGGACGGAGCAGGACAGCCCCCTCGGGGAAGACCAGGGCGGGATCTTCGACAAAGATCGAATCCGGAAAACTTTCGAGTGCCGGCAGCACTGTCACCTCGACGCCGGCAGCCCGCAGCGCCGCGATGTAGGCAGTGTGCTCGGCCTTCACGCCGTCGAAGGTCGGGTTGCCGCGATCGTCGGCGCGCAAGCCGTTGACCACCGACCGTGCCGGTTCGCGCACGATGGCCGCGTTGAACTCATAGACCGCTGGCTTGGATGTCATGTCGCTGTGCTCGATTTCGGGGGCAGATGCCTCAACGTGCCCGAATTGGCGGAGCCTGTCGACGGGGACCGCTATTGCCCCTGTGCGCGCCGAAACTCGCTCGGCGACTGGCCGGCGATGCGGCGGAAATCGCGGCTGAAATGATAGGGGTCGGCATAACCGCAGGCGAGCGCCACGGCTGATATCTTGGCATCCGACTCCGTCACAAGCCGCTTGGCAAGGTTCATGCGCTCGTGGCGGATCCAGTCCATTGGCGTCGTGGCGGTCTTTTCCTTGAACTGCCGGTGCAACTGCGAGGCGCTGAGGTTGGAGATTGCGGCCAGTTCCTCGATCTGCCAGTTGCGGGCGATATTGGCGCGCACCTCGCGCATGACGCGCAACACGCGCTCGCCCCGGTCCTCGGAGCTGTCTTGTTCGCCGCGTTCGGCGACGAGCAATTCGACAAGCTGGGCGACGACAGCGCTTGAAACGGCGTCGGTCATCTGTCCGCGCCGGGCGAGGTTGTCGATGGCCCGCTCGAAGGCGACATTGCCTTCGCCTGATGTGGCGAACAGCGGATTGGTGGCGACGCGCAGGAACGAGAAGACCGCGTCGAGCCCATGGCCCTCGATGCTCATCCAGAGATAGTGCCAATGGTCCGCGTCGGGATGGCAGCCATGGGCATATGGCAGCGACGTGTCGAGCCAGGCGATGGTCTGTGGTTCGGCTGYGACCCTGCTGCCGCCGACCTCGATCAGGCCGAGACCCGACAGCGTGTAGATCAGCGTATGGTGGTGGAACCGCCGGGTGACGAAACCGTCGCGATGGGAAAAGCGCGTGCGGCCCGCGACCAGGATCTTGTAGGGATAAGCGTCCGCATGCCGGCCCGGTGTGTGGAAAAAGATTTCGCTGCTTTTGTCGGTTGGCGTGGTCATTTTTGCGCAGGTATCGCTTTCAAACGGCTTGCCCTGTTGTATCGGGTCAAAAACTGCGATGCGAGTTTTATCCAGCAATGTGCGAGTGGCATGCATTCAATTTGCCGCCTTTGCCGTTAGGCTGAACGCAGCCGGCCGTTTTTGCTGCCGGCAATCCATTGATTGGAGCGTTGGATGACCGCTAACCCGTTGGCAAGCGTGCATGGTCAGGCTTTCGAGCCGTTGTCCGCCACCTTCGCCCAGAACCCATACCCGGCCTATGCGGCGCTGCGCGACAAGGGCACGCCCCAGTTCTTCGCCGATTTCGACATGTGGCTGGTGACGCGCTTTGACGATGTCGCGGCCATCGCCCGCGATATCTCGATGGTGCGCTCGCCCGAGTTCTTCATGTCCGAAGCAGAGATCACCGAGCAGAAGCGCCTGCAGAACTGGCTAGACATGCCACATCATCAGCGCTTCGTGCAGTTTTCGATGCTCGACAGCGACGGCGAGGTGCATGACCGGCTGCGCAAGCAGGTGTTTCGCGAGTTCACGCCTGTTTTCATCGCCCGCCAGCGCGGCATGATCCAGAGCTTCGTCGATGGTCTCGTCGACAGCTTGATCGACAAGGGCGAGATCGATTTCGTCGAAGAGCTTGCCGCCCAGGTGCCCGGCCACATCATCGGCCGCGTGCTTCGCGTGCCTGACGAGGACTGTCCGCAGCTGCGCGTCTGGTCGGAACGGGTTGTCCAGTTTTTCGACATTGACCGCTCCGACGAGCGCAAGGCACTGGCCGAGCAGGCGACGACCGAGTTCTACCACTACCTGCTCAAGCTGATGGCCGAGCGTCGCAAGGCCCCGCAGGAAGACCTCATCACCCGACTGATGGCGGCGCAGGATGCCGGCGCGCTCAACGAGGACGAGCTGGTCTCGACCTGCATGCTGATCCTGATGGCCGGGCACGGCTCGACAATCGATGTGTTGGGCTCCGGCATGCATGCGCTGCTGCGCTTTCCCGAGCAGATGGCGCGGCTGAAGGCCGACCCCGGCCTGATCCACACCGCGATCCAGGAGATGTTCCGCTTCGAGTCGCCGCTGCCCTTCTTCCATCGCTACGCGACAATGGACGCTGTGGTTGGCGGCCAGAATTTTGCTCGTGGTACCAAGTTTGGCCTGCTCTATGGCGCAGCCAACCGCGATCCTGCGCAATTCGAGAACCCCGACACCTTCGACGTCGGCCGCAACCCGAACCGGCATCTCGCCTTTGGCGGCGGCGCGCATTTCTGCCTCGGCAACCATCTGGCGCGGCTCGACATGGAGGTGATCTTCACCACGTTGCTCAAGCGCCTGTCGTCGATCTCGCTTGTCGACGCCGAACCGCAATACAAGCGCGGCCTGTCCGTGCGCGGCCCCAAGGTGCTGCGCCTGGCGCTGACGCCTGCCTGATCCTGGAGATTTCCTGATGTACCGCGTAACCTTCATCGATGCCGACGGCCAGGCGACAGAACTCACCGCCCAGCAGGGGCAAAGCGTCATGTCGGTGGCGGTGGCCAACGGCATCGACCAGATCCTCGCCGAATGCGGCGGCTCCTGCGCCTGCGGCACCTGCCATTGCTATGTCGACGACGCCTGGACCGATCGCCTTTCGCCGCCCGATGATTCCGAGCAGGGCATGATCGAGTGCCTGATGAACCCGACCGAGCGCAGCCGCCTGAGCTGCCAGCTCAAGATGTCGGAGGCGCTTGATGGGTTGGTGGTGCACCTGCCGCGCGAGCAGTATTGAGACACCTCAAGCCGTTGGCGTGACCCGCGCCGCGATCCACGCGCCAACGATCTCGACATCGCCTGTGTCGAACCCATGGCCCGAAGATATGGTCCGGGCGTCGACTTGGGCGCCGGCGTCGCGCAAGAGCCCGGCGAGGTCGGGGCCAAAATTGCTGAACACGTCGACGTCGCCGGCAACGACCAGCGCATCGACATCGGACAGATCGGCTGCGGGTGGCTGTTCGAGCACCATCGCCGCGCGCAGCAGGGCCGCGCGGCGGATCAGATGCGGGTGCAAAAGCATCGTTGCCGCCAGCATGTTTGCGCCGTTGGAATGGCCGACGAAGAACAGCTTTTCCGGATCGAGCCGATAGGCTTCGACGGCACCCTCGATGAAGGCTGCCAGTGCTTCGGCCTCGGACTTGATGTCGGCCTGGTCGAACTTGTTGGCCGAAATGCGACGGAACCAGCGCGGCGTGYCTTCGTCGGTGGCGCGGCCACGCAAGGCCAGCAGCGTAGCATTCGGCGCCGCCTTGGCCGCGAACGGCAACAAGCTGGTCTCGTTGCCGCCCGAACCATGCAGCAAGACCACCACGCTGCCGTCGGCATTTTCCGGCGTGTAGAAACGGTGGACGAAGGGCAGGTCGCGATAGATCACGCGCTCTTCGCCGGGCCAGGAGAATTGCGGCAGCATAGTCCGCAACTCGTCGATCTTGTCGGACCTGTCAGGCGGCACGAACAGGTGCGTGCCGAGCTCGCTGACGGGTTCGTCGACCGCCATGCCGGGGCCATCGGTCGCCAGCTCGAACAGGGTGCCGCCGGGCTCACGCACATAAAGCGAGTAGAAATATTTGCGGTCGTGGACATTGGTGATGGTCGAATTGGAGGATGCGAGTTCGCCATGCACCCGCTCGACCTCGTCGGTGTCCTTGGCGCGGAAGGCGATGTGGTCGATGGTGCCGGTACCCGGCGCGCTGGTCCAGAAACCCTTGGCGTCCCTGATGTCGATGATGTCGCCGGTATCCGAGACGAGGCGTCGGATGAACTCGCTGCCTTGCGCCGGCCGGTAGCCGAAATGGCGCACAAGGAAGCTTCCGGTGAGTTCGGGCACTTCGCTGAGGATAGTCGCGCCGCGAATGCGGCGGATCGCCTGCTCTGCCGGCACGTCGCTGCCATCCCAAGTGGCGGGCGCTGGAAAACCACTGACGCCGACGAGCTTGACGATGACGCCGTCGGGGTCCTTGAGCCGCAAGGTCGGTTCGCCCATCTCCTCTGAAGGGCCCGATATCTCGATGTGATGAGACAGTGCCCGCGTCAGCCAGAAACCGAAGCTCGATGGCTCGATGGCGAGCGAAATCTCGCTTGGCTGGCCATGGCCGACACACCCTCGGGCGCCGTCTTCCCAGACAAGGAAGGTGATCAGCGTGCCCGGGTTGGCGGCACCGTCGCCATAGAACAGATGGAGCTGCGTGGCGTCTTCATAGCCGCCGGTCTGCTTGACCAGGCGCAAGCCGAGGAAGCCGACATAAAAATCGACATTGGCCTGCACCTTGCGGGTGATGAGCGTGACGTGGTGGATTCCGGCGCCCATGACGCACTCCCGGTCGATTTGCTTTAGTCCGACATTCCATCAGGCGGGCAAGGCACGCAACCGATGTTCTGTAAGATCGCGTGCATCTGTCGTGCGCCTGACACAGGCCTTGGATAAATGCGGCGCATAGCATTTTTGCCGCCGCCTTGTTGCACGTGATTTTTAGCTGAGACCGGATTTTGGAGCGCCGCAATCAGTCAGCGGCGTGAGGACCATACTKCCCATGTTTCGCGCGGCCGGCGACCGCGCACCATCCGCCGCAAACAAAAAGGCCGCGCTTTCGGCGCGGCCTTCATTGTCGGTGCGCCGAGGCTACAAGCCTACCACTCCAAAACGATCTTACCTGCTTCGCCATTGGCGGCGTTGTGGAAGGCGGCCTGGTAGTCGTCGGCCTTCATGCGGCTGGTGATGACCTTGCGGATATCGAGACCGCTTTCCAGCATCGCCAGCATCTTGTGCCAGGTCTCGAACATCTCGCGGCCATAGATGCCCTTGAGCGTGATCATCTTGAACACGATCTTGGCGAGGTCGATGGGGAAGGGCTTGGCCGGCACGCCGAGTAGCGCGATGCGGCCGCCCATCAACGTGTGCTCGATCAGCTGGTCGAAGGCGGCCGGCGAGCCGCTCATCTCGAAGCCGACGTCGAAGCCTTCGCGCATGCCGAGCCGGGCCATGGCGTCGCGCAGATCTTCCTGGGCGACGTTAACCGGGGTGACGTCAGCCACCTGGGTCGCGAGTTCGAGCCGCTTGGGATTGACGTCGGTGATGACGACATGGCGGGCGCCGCAATGGCGTGCGACGGCTGCGCCCATGATGCCGATGGGGCCGGCACCGGTGATCAAGACATCTTCGCCGGCGACGTCGAAGGACAGTGCCGTGTGCACGGCGTTGCCAAGCGGATCGAGGATGGCACCGAGCTCGTCGTCGATCGAATCGGGCAGCGGCACGACGTTGAAGGCCGGGATGCGGACATATTCGGCAAAGGCGCCGGGCAGGTTGACGCCGATACCCTGGGTTTCCGGATCAAGATGGTAGCGGCCGGCGCGGCTGGCGCGGCTGCGCATGCCGATGACGTGGCCTTCGCCCGAAACGCGCTGGCCGACCTTGAAGCCGCGCACATGCGAGCCAAGCTCGACGATCTCGCCGGCATATTCATGACCGGTGATCATCGACACCGGCACGGTTCTCGCCGCCCATTCGTCCCAGTTGTAGATATGGATGTCGGTGCCGCAGATGCCTGTCTTGTTGACCTTGATCAGCACGTCATCCGGCCCGGCCTCGGGCACGGGGCGTTCTTCCATCCAGATACCGGGCTCGGCCTTGGCCTTGACGAGTGCGCGCATGGGAAACTCCTGATTGTCAGATGATGCCGAGCGTCTTGCCGGCATCAGTAAAGGCGTCGATGGCAAGGGTGATATCGGCGTCGTCGAGTGCTGCCGACATCTGGGTGCGGATGCGCGCCTTGCCTTGCGGGACGACCGGATAGAAGAAGCCGGCGACATAGATGCCGCGCTCGTCGAGCGCCTTGGCCATGCGCTGGGCAAGGACCGCATCGCCCAGCATCACCGGGATGATCGGCGTCTCGCCCGGCAGAAGCGTAAAACCGGCCGCCGACATGCCTTGGCGGAAACGCGTCGTGTGGCCGGCAAGCTTGGCGCGCAGGTCATCGGCCTCGCGGGCGATCTCGATGGCTTTGAGCGAACCGGCGGCGATCGCCGGTGCCAGCGAGTTGGAGAACAGATATGGCCGCGCGCGCTGGCGCAAAAGGTCGATGATCGGTTGTGCGGCGGCGATGAAACCACCCATCGCGCCGCCCAGTGTCTTGCCGAAGGTGCCGGTAACGATGTCGACACGGTCGCCGGCGCCTGTCAGGGCAGGCGTGCCGCGACCCTTTTCGCCGAGATGGCCGGTGGCGTGGCAATCGTCGACCGCAACGATGGCGCCGAAACGGTCGGCGAGTTCGCAAATGTCCTTCAGCTTGGCGACATGGCCGTCCATCGAAAACACGCCGTCGGTGACGATCAGCTTGAAGCCCTTGCCCTCGGTGTCCGCCTTCTTGAGCTGGGCTTCGAGATCGTTCATGTCGCCCTGGGCGTAGCGGTAGCGCCGCGCCTTGCTGAGACGAACGCCGTCGATGATCGACGCGTGGTTCAGGCTGTCGGAGATGATCGCATCGTCGGGGCCGAGCAGGGTTTCAAACAAGCCGCCATTGGCGTCGAAGCAGGCGGCAAACAGGATCGCGTCGTCCTTGCCGAGATAGTCTGCGATGGCGTGTTCGAGTTCGCGGTGCAGGTCCTGGGTGCCGCAGATGAAGCGCACCGAGGCCATGCCGAAGCCGTAGTCGTCGAGCGCCTTCTTGGCCGCATCGCGGATCGCAGCATTGTCGGCGAGGCCGAGATAGTTGTTGGCGCAGAGATTGACCATCTGGCGTTCGCCGGCCGGACCCTTCACCTTGATGCGGCCCGACTGCGGGCCGGTGATTTCACGCTCGCGCTTGTACAGGCCGTCGGCCTCGATACCCTGGAGAACGCTTGATATGTGGGAAAGGAAATCTTGGCTCATGGTCTCGCCGTTCCGTTAAGGTGGAAATTCCGGTATATCGGATATTGCGTCAAGTCTAGTGGAATTGACTTGTGCCAGTGGGCCCAGCCGCAAATGCCTCGCAGTACGGCCGGCGCGGTGCTATCAGTGAGCCGGCTTTGGGGGAGGCGACATGGAACTGAATGACGCGCCGAAGATCGGCCCGGTGATCCAGAAGGAACGCAAGGAGCGCCACCTGACGCTCGACCGCCTTGCGGCGATTTCTGGCGTTTCGCGCTCCATGCTGTCGCAGATCGAACGTGGCGAGGCCAACCCGACCTTCGCCGTGCTGTGGTCGCTGACCCAGGCGCTCGGCATCGACTTCGCCCAGCTGATCGCTGGCGGGATACCCCATCAGAAGAAGGCGGACACGATCGACCTTGTGAGCCTGGCGCTGMCGCCGGAGATCAAGAGCCCGGAAGGCGCCTGGCGGCTGCGCATCTTGAGCCCGCCGGCGCTGGCTGGCCGGGTCGAGTGGTATGAGCTCGAGATCGCGCCCGGCTGCAAGCTGCAGAGCGCTCCGCACGCGCCAGGCACCTTCGAGCACCTGACCGCCCATACCGATGGCCTTTGGGTGGAAACCGAGCATGGGCGTCAGGCGCTCAAGACCGGAGAAACCGCGCGATATCGCGCCGATGTCGGCCACGAGATCACCAATTCAGGCGAGAAACTGGCCAAGGCGCTGATGGTGGTGTTTTACGAACAGGACGCCTGAACAGATCAGCCGGGCATAGGCTTGCGGCTCGTGGAGCGAGCGGTGGGCCTGGCGGTTCGCCCTGGCAATGTCGGCGATGGGGCCACGCGGACTTTGAGCGAAAAAAACGATCCCATATGAGCGCCCCGCCACCGAATGCCCGCGCATCTATATAGAAGCGCCCGGCATGGCGAAGGCATCATCCACTGCGCCGACTCGAAGCCGGTATGTAGAGTGTCTGCTCCCGCTCTTATTATAGAGAGCCACCAGGCGGTGGCGGCGCCCCGGCTGGTGGCCGAGATCAGCATCAGGCGCCACGTGCTGACTCACCGTATCAATAAGGCGGTCAATATCCTCGTCCTCGATAGATCCGGTGCTGAAGCCATCTTCGGCGCGCTGGCCACTGCGCAAGGCACGATGACAGCCTGACCGTTGGCAACGCCATCTACCTATATAGTGCGAGACGTTTTTCTCCGGCCCAGTGGCCGCATGCATGCCGACCCATTGCTCCCTTCCGCTCGAAGATGGAGCGGCTCCTTTCTGTGGTCTCGCCGCGCAGGTCCGCTAACGCGCGAAAAGCGCAATCAAGGTGTCCTGCAATGTCGGCTCGATTGAGGCTCGTGAAGCCTGCGATCTGGCAGTTCCCGCACCGGCCAACTGGCGACCGTGACAACACCGACGCCGGCGGCAGCGGTTTCACGTGAATCGGTCCTGAATCATTTTTGCCGGTCGATTTCGGTCGTGGCCGCCTGCCTTTGTTCGTCCGATTCCTGTTGTTTTGGCTTGGTTTCGCGTTTGGCGCGTCATTGTGGCTTTGATTTTCGCGTTGAGATTGAATGGGTTGGGTTGGATTGG
>NZ_JBFUKO010000018.1:0-5000 GCF_056400805.1 Aminobacter sp. P4_H6_2 | reverse complement strand
CCCGTTATCCGGGTCCGGGACAATGTATGGTGGGTAGTTTGACTGGGGCGGTCGCCTCCTAAAGAGTAACGGAGGCGCGCGATGGTGGGCTCAGACCGGTCGGAAATCGGTCGTCGAGTGCAATGGCATAAGCCCGCCTGACTGCGAGACTGACAAGTCGAGCAGAGACGAAAGTCGGTCATAGTGATCCGGTGGTCCCGCGTGGAAGGGCCATCGCTCAACGGATAAAAGGTACGCCGGGGATAACAGGCTGATGACCCCCAAGAGTCCATATCGACGGGGTTGTTTGGCACCTCGATGTCGACTCATCGCATCCTGGGGCTGGAGCAGGTCCCAAGGGTATGGCTGTTCGCCATTTAAAGCGGTACGTGAGTTGGGTTCAGAACGTCGTGAGACAGTTCGGTCCCTATCTGCCGTGGGTGTAGGAATATTGAAAGGATCTGTCCCTAGTACGAGAGGACCGGGATGGACGGATCTCTGGTGGACCTGTTGTGGCGCCAGCCGCATAGCAGGGTAGCTATATCCGGACGGGATAACCGCTGAAGGCATCTAAGCGGGAAACCCACCTTAAAACGAGTATTCCCTTGAGAACCGTGGAAGACGACCACGTTGATAGGCCGGGTGTGGAAGTGCGGCAACGCATGAAGCTTACCGGTACTAATAGTTCGATTGGCTTGATCGTTCTCATTCCTAATGCTCATCTGACAAAGTCAGATGTTTTGTTCTCACTCACGCTTGTTCCGCCCTGCGGGCGGCGCTACGTGGGTGCGGCGCATCAGCGCCGACGGTCGGTCGACCTTGCGAAGCTTCGCTTCGAAGGCGCCAGAACCGAAGAACTGTAAAGGCACAACAAAGACCAGCGAACAGCCCGAGAGGCACCCCGACAGTTCCACTGTCGGACCCTCTTTATGCTCCTTCGCTCAAAAGCTTCTCGAAACAACGTGCGTTTTGCCGACCTGGTGGTTATGGCGGAGCGGCTGCACCCGATCCCATTCCGAACTCGGCCGTGAAACGCTCCAGCGCTGATGGTACTTCGTCTCAAGACGCGGGAGAGTAAGTCGCTGCCAGGTCTGCCAAACGCACGTTAAATCAAACCTTCGCCCGATCGAAATCGATCACGACGATGGCGCAAATCTTCTCGCAACGAAACAAGGCCCGAAAACGGGTGTCGGGCCGCCAGTCTTCCAGGATTGGGCGGCCCTTTGTTTTRGCAGTCAAAAGCCTAATCCTCGCAATCGCGTAGGCAAATGCTTACATGAAGGCGAAGACAAGCCGGAATATCTGCAGGCCCWAATCTGCGCAGGCAAAGCCTGCAAWACGGGMACTGCAAAATGGTGGCGCGGGGTGGAGCAGCCCGGTAGCTCGTCAGGCTCATAACCTGAAGGTCACAGGTTCAAATCCTGTCCCCGCAACCAAACTTTCCAAATCCAAATCCAAATCCAAATCCAAATCCCAAAACGCCCCGCCTCAAGCGGGGCGTTTTGCTATTTGGCTCCTCGTGACTGTTCGATCCCAAGCCGCAGTAGGGGCCAGCAACGAGTCAACGGTCGAAAAGGCCGGCAAACAAACAAAGCCGCATCCCGCAAAACCCAGAAATGACAAAGGCCCGCACGGTCAAAACCGGCGAGCCGTTTGCATTTGGGCTTCGGAGGGGCGAAAATCCTGATAGCCTGGTTTCACTTGGGCGAAGCGCGGATGGAAGCGGGTTCGGCTCAGGCTCTCGCGGAGGCGTCTTGGAGGATCATTTCGGCCGCCCGCTCGGCGATCATGATCACTGGCGAGTTGGTGTTGCCAGAGACGATCGACGGCATGATCGAGGCGTCGACGACGCGCAGGCCTGCGAGCCCATGGACGCGTAGCCGGTCGTCGACCACGGCCATGTTATCTGCGCCCATCTTGCAGGTGCCGACGGGGTGGAAGATGGTCGTGCCGATGTCGCCCGCCTTGTGGAGCAGGTCGGCGTCGCTGTCGTATTGCGTGCCGGGCAGCATTTCCTCGGGTGCAAACCGCGCGACGGCCTTGGCATTCATCAGGCGGCGGACATGGCGCAGCGAGGCAATGGCCGTGTTGCGGTCGCCTTCGGTGGAGAGGTAGTTCGGCTGGATTTTTGCGGCCTCACGCGGATCGGCCAAGGCCATGTGCACCGTTCCTCGGCTTTCAGGGCGCAGGTTGCAGACCGAAACGGTCACTGCGGGAAAGCGGTGCAGCGGTTCGCCGAGGCGGTCGGTACTGAGCGGCTGGACATGATATTCGAGATCGGGCGTTGCGAGGCGCGGATCGCTCTTGGCGAAGATGCCAAGCTGGCTCGGCGCCATCGACAGGGGGCCGCTGCGCTTCAGCGCGTATTCGAGACCCATCCCGGCCCGGCTGAAAAGACTGTGGTAGCGCTGGTTGAGCGTCGCCGCGCCCGTCACCTTGAACACGGTGCGGATCTGCAGATGGTCCTGCAGGTTTTCGCCGACGCCCGCCAGCGCATGGCGGACTTCGATGCCGAGGCGTGAAAGCAGCTCCGGCTGGCCGACGCCCGACAGTTCGAGGATCTTCGGCGAGTTGATGGCGCCGGCAGCGAGGATGGTCTGGCCAGCCTTGACCCGATGCAGTTGCCCGTCCTTGCGGAAGACGAGGCCGGTGACGCGGCGGCCGTCGAATTCAAGCCGTTCGGTCTCCGCACCGGTGACGACACGCAGGTTGGTGCGATCGGCGATGCCGCGCAGGAAGGCCTTGGAGGTGTTCCAGCGCACGCCTTTCTTCTGGTTGACCTCGAAATAGCCCGAGCCCYCATTGGTGCCGGTGTTGAAATCACCAGTGCGCGGGATGCCGAGCTCTTCGGCTGCGTCGCGGAAGGCGTCGAGGATCGGCCAGGACAGGCGCTGTTTTTCGATGCGCCACTCGCCGCCCGCACCATGCATGGCGCTGCTGCCACCGTGATAATCTTCCGACTTCAGGAAGTAGGGCAAAACGTCGTCCCAGCCCCAGCCGACATTGCCGGCCTGGCGCCAGCCGTCATAGTCGGCGGCCTGGCCGCGCATGTAGATCATGCCGTTGACCGACGAGCAGCCGCCCAGAACCTTACCCCTGGGATAGTTGAGGCTGCGGCCGTTGAGGCCGRCTTCCGGCTCGGTCTTCATCAGCCAGTCGGTGCGTGGATTGCCCATGCAGTAGAGATAGCCGATCGGGATGTTGACCCAATGGTAGCGGTCGCTGCCACCAGCTTCGAGCAAAAGCACGCTGTTGCGCGGATCGGCGGACAGCCGGTTGGYGAGCACGCAACCGGCTGAGCCGGCGCCGACGATGACGTAGTCGTAGTCGCCAAATGATGAGGATGCTTCGGTCACTGCGGTGCCTGCTCGGTAGCGATGCGTTGCCAAATCGAGGTCATCGCCTGGTTGATCTCGCCATAGAGGCGATAGCGCCTGGAATAGGCGGGGGCAATCGCGTCGTTGGGCGTATAGTGCCGGGCGGACGCTGTCATTGCGGTCGCACCGGCACTGTAGTTCTCAAAGATACCGACGCCGGTGCCTGCTGCAATCGCCGCACCCAGCGCCCCGGTCTCGCGGCTGCGCGCCACGGTGACGGGAACGCCGAGCACGTCGGCGAAGATCTGCGGCCAGATGGCGCTGCGCGAGCCACCGCCAGACAAAACGACCTCGTCGAACACGGCTCCCGCCTTGCGCAAGGTCTCGACGTGGCGCTTGTGCTCGAAGGCGACGCCCTCGAACAATGCGCGCAGCATGTGGGCACGCGTGTGCCAGCCGGCGATGCCGTAGAAGCCGGCGCGGGCGTGGCCGTTCTGCTGCGAGCCGTAGAGGAAGGGGTGGTAGATCGGGATGTCGCCGTCGGGATCGACCGAGGCGACGAGTTCGCTGCACAGCTCGAACGGCGAGGTGCTGGCCTCATGACCATGCTCGAGGAATTCGCGGACGATCCATTCGAGATTGGCGGCCGATGTGGCGCTCGATTCGATCGCCAGGTACCGCCTGGGGTCGAAGGTCGAGAGCATGAAGATCGAGGGGTCGCGGATCGGCTCGTCTGATATGACCTGGTTGACGCTCCAGGTGCCGGCGATGATCGAAGCGGCACCTGTTCGGGTGACGCCCGAACCAACGGCGCTTGCCACCACGTCGAACAGGCCGGCGACGACGGGGGTTCCGGCGCGCAGGCCGGTCAGGGCCGCGACCTCAGATGTGACGTGGCCGGCGATGTCGGCCGATTCCAGCACCGGCGGCAAAAGGTCCATACAGTCGCTAAGGCCATAGGCGGCGAGCAGGTCGTGGTCGTAGCGCCTATCAGGCATCTGCAGCAATCCACAGCCAGACATGTCGGTGGTGTCGGTGGAGCGCGCACCGGTCAGCTTGTTGACGACAAAATCCTTGCACAGGAACACCGTGC
Source organism: Aminobacter sp. P4_H6_2 (assembly GCF_056400805.1). NCBI lineage: Bacteria > Pseudomonadati > Pseudomonadota > Alphaproteobacteria > Hyphomicrobiales > Phyllobacteriaceae > Aminobacter > Aminobacter sp. P4_H6_2. Next base: position 611 of record NZ_JBFUKO010000018.1, on the reverse strand, counting down.
CGATGCGGCTGAAAAGCTCCGGCGAATGGCGCTTGAGCCAGGCGAGCAAGGTCGGCGTCTGTGCTGCCCACGGTTTTTGCAGGCAATGCACATAGGTTCGGGCGCCGACATCTTGTTCGGCCCACTTGGCAACGATGCCTATGGCGCGGGTGTCGAGTGACTGGATGCCGATCAGCGGTTCGCCATCGCGATCGAGCGCGTAGAGGCCGTTGCCGTGCCCGGCGCAGCCGATGGCGACGATCTCGCTTGGATCGATGCCGGCCTTGTCGATGCATTGGCCGATGACGACGACCGCGTTGCGCCAGAGTTCGTCGAGGTCGCGCTCGACATGGCCAGGCTTGGGCATGGACGAGCGGCCGTCGCAAGCGGCGAGCGCCAGTTCGCGCCCCGACAGGTCGAAGATGATCGCCTTGATGACGGTGTTGCCCGCATCGAGGCCGAGAATGTACTTGCCCATTTGGCTCCTCCCGATGCCGCAGACTATGCCTGCTTGTACAGGTCGAAGGCCGTGGCACCATCCGCACCGTCGTGGATGATCGCCATCAGCCCGCGCACGACAGCGCTCGGATTGGCATGCTGGTAGATATTGCGTCCATAGACCATCCCCATCG